>NZ_JBFTQB010000082.1:0-11982 GCF_056398785.1 Paenibacillus sp. 01T422
CAGCTTCTGTGCTGTCCCCGCTTTCAAACGGGTGGATCCCATAATCACTTCCGGCCCAACGACAGGTGCGATGCATACGTCACAGACAGGTGCTAGTTTCGAGTTCTTGTTATTTACAACGCCGATTGTCGCAGCCCCAATATCCTGCGCTTTTCTCAAAGCAGCAATAACGAATTGTGCGCTTCCACTAGCTGTAATACCAATAACCGCATCCTTGTCAGTCACTCCGCAACGCTCAATAAGTGCGACCCCCTCTTCTGCGTTATCCTCAAATCCTTCAACCGCAAATCTTAGGGCCACGTCGCCACCAGCAATATGACCTTGCACCAGCATGGGATCTACACCAAAAGTAGGAGGACATTCAGAAGCGTCGAGCACACCGAGTCTGCCAGAAGATCCAGCCCCTACGTAGAACATTCTGCCACCATTTTTCAGCACATGATGCAAAATGTCAACCGCTTTCATAATCTGCGGAATCTCCGCTTCTACGGCTGCGGGAACTGTCGCATCCTGTTCATTCATCAAACGTAACATTTGTTCTGTTGTACATTCGTCGATCATCAGTGTTTTCTCATTAATCTCTTCCGTAGTCAACCCCGACAGATACTCATCCATTGTCTCATCCTCCTATCCTGTTTCATTAAGTTTCTAAATTCATACTAGCGAAAAATTTCATCATGGTCAATAGTTTTTGAAATTTTATTTTATTTTACAATAAAAAATTGATTTTTTATTTTGAATCACGACAAAAAAAAGACAACGACTTTATCATGCTTGGCCATTGTCTTTCTTATTCATTTGCGGTGCTTGCTGCTGGCGATAATATCATGCGTTTTGGACAAATATTTCTTCACTTTTTTGTACTCTGCGCTGGCTACTCCAGCAAACAGAATATCAATTACGGTTAACATCGCAATGCGCGATCCCATCGCCCCACTGCGAATCGTAACCTCAGGTGTAGATATGCTGAGCACGATATCCGCCTTTTCAGCTAACTCGCTTTTATTATATTTCGTGATCGCGATGACGCAAGCCCCATTCTTTTTGACAATATCCAGCGACTCAATAATTTCAATGGTGCTGCCGGAGTTTGAAATGAAGATAGCCACATCCGATTTATCAAGAAGTGTTGCATTTGTGAGTTGGCTGTGTCCGTCTGTATAGGAATGGCACATCTTGTTAATCCGCGAAAACTTCTGCTCCGCATCGATACCGACCAATCCGGATGCACCAATCCCGAAGAAAACAATGCGGCTGCTCTCGCGCAGCACTTTAACCGCACGGGCGATTTCATTTTTATCAATCACACTTAATGTATCTTCAATCGATTTGCTATTGTTACGGGAAATATTAGAGATAATAATCKAAAGATCGTCCCCAGGCTGAATATCGGTATACTGATCCTTCTGCTCATCATCCATAGAGCCAATTGAAGCAGAGATACTGACGATGAAATTACGGTAACCTTTGTACCCCATTGTTTTGCAGAACCGCAGTACCGAAGCGTCGCTAGTTTTCGTCAACTGAGCAAGACTCTTAATCGATAGATGAGGAATCTCTTCTAAATTCTCTAAGATGTAATCTGCTACCAGCTTCTCTACGGGTGTTAAACTTTCTTTCATATCCCGAATTTTGATCAAAATGTTATCGTTAATTGCCATCGCTCTTCCCTACTCGCCATATATTATCTGAGCTAAAATTACTAATATCATACGAATATTCTTTTAAAAATACAAGATGATCTTCTCTTATGGTAACGGATTCCCAGTCGCCAATCAAGAAATTTTATTTCAAATTTTAAATATTGAAATAAAATAAAATTCCAAGACGATTTTGTCGCTTGGAAGCGGCGTTGAGGGAGTGAGGGTGTGCCGTAATTTCGGCACCGCGAACAAAAGGGCTATCCCTACAAGTCTGTTGTGACTTGTGGGATAGCCCTTTTTATTCGGATGGCGGTTTGGCTTCGCCGGTGCCGGGTGGTTCTAATCAATTTGCTGGAGAAACTGCTAATTGATTAGGTACTTGTAGTTAACGCCGATTACTCCTGCTATTTTCCGCTATTGCTCCACTTTTGCTCTATTAACTGCATTTTCTACCGCTAAAATCGGCATATCTAGCGGGGATCGGGTAGCTACAGGTGATTTAGCTGTAGTTTCTACCGCTAACTCATTCCCTGCCACTGATCAGCGTAGATTAACGGTAGAATTTTCCTTTATTTCAGCTGAGGCGGGCAAGGTGGGCATAATGGACCGTCCCTTTGAGACGACTTCATAGCACCCTTGGAACTGGACTACCCTGCGTGGGAAATTACTTGTGGTTAACGCCGATTCCATCTAGTTCAGCTACTCCAAGTAATCCGATCTTTGTGCCACATGGGTGCGCGGATGCAAACTCTGTGCAATCCCTTCAGCATCACTATAGCAATAACCTCTACCTGACCACTACCGCCGCTTCACGTGCCACACTAAACTAGCTACTCCAAGTAATTAGATCTTTGTGCCACACTAAGCCCGGGTTACCCCGCCTCCGCAGCCGAAGCAGCAGCAGTAGCAGCGTTCGTCCGAGCCACACGCATCGACGCCAAGGCGTAGACGACGAGCGCCGCCCAGATCAGCGAGAAGCTGATAAGCAGCACAGGCGAAAACTTCTCCTTAAAAACGAATACACTAAGCAGCAGCGTAATGGAGGGTCCGATGTATTGAATGAAGCCCAGCATCGATAACGGAAGCCGAGCTGCTGCTTTGGCGAACCACAGTAATGGCAAAGCCGTTACCGCGCCTGATAATAAAAGCAGCACAAACGAAAGAGTCGGAAGCGACCAAGCCGCTTCATGATGAGTGAAGTGCAAGTAAACGATATATGCGACAGCGATTGGAAAAACCATCGCTGTTTCCCCAGCTAGTCCAACAGAAGCCTCGTAGGACACCTTCTTTTTCACTAGGCTGTAGACGCCGAACGAAGCCGCCAACGACAAGGATACCCACGGGAATCTGCCGTAGTCGATCGTAGCTACCAGAACGCCGGCTCCCGCCAAAGCGACAGCAAGCCACTGACCAAGGTTCGGCTTTTCACGCAAAAACAGGACGGCAAGCATGACATTAAACAAGGGTGTAATGTAATATCCAATGCTCGTCTCGATGACGTGCCCGTTGTTGACAGCCCAGATGAAGATCAGCCAGTTAGACGAAATCAAGATCGAGCTGGCCGCGACCACAAGCAATGTCTTGCGGTTTGTAAACATTTTGCGAAGCTGCGCCATTTTCCCTCGCCCTACGAATAGAAGCAAAGCCATAAATACAAATGACCAAATGACGCGGTGTGCCAAGATTTCTCCAGCAAGCAGCGACTCAAATGATCTCCAATAAACAGGAAGCAACCCCCATGCGATATAGGCAATAATGGCGTACCAAAGCCCTTTTTTCATAATAATCGAATCCTTCTTTCACTATCTAGTTACAGTCCCTTATGAATCTCGTTGATTCATCCGAGGGTCAATTTCGCATTGTCCTATTGTAACATAGAGTGTCATATCTGTCCGTACCTAGTTAAGTCCACTTTTTCACAAAAAAATAAACCCCCGATAGACGAGAGTTTCACAAGTGAACATTCTATGATGTTATTACCCTTTAACAGAACCCGCAGCAATGCCTTCCACAATGCGATTGCTAAGGAGCAGGAATACCAGCAGAATCGGCAAAATACTGATCATCAACGTTGCGCCGATGGCTCCCCAGTCTGTCGTATATTGACCGATGAAATTTTGCACACCAACCGTTAGCGTTTTATATTTCTCCGAACTAATGAAGGTATTGACGAAAATAAACTCGTTCCAATTGTAGATCATATTGATAATAACAGCCGTAGATAACACCGATACGGTCATCGGCAGCGTGATGCTGAAGAACATGCGATTCACCGAACAGCCGTCCATGACAGCTGCTTCTTCCACCTCACGAGGCAGCGTGTAATAGAATCCGAGCATAATCATAATCGTAATCGGCAGATTGAAAGAGATGTACGACAGGATGATGGACAAGGGATGGTTGGTCAAGTGTGTTTTTGTGAAAAAACTGAACAGCGGGATCAGCGTCGAGTGCACCGGGATCATCAACCCGACCATAAACAGGCCGAGCACGAACGATTGCAGCTTCCACTTCATCCTCGTTAATGCGAAGGTGACTAGGCTAGCCAACAATACCGTAACCGCTACGGAAACCACTGTCATCCAGACGCTGTTGAAAAAGTAATTGTTGATATGGCCCTGCGTCCATACCTTCTCATAATTTTCCCAGCGCAGCCGTTCTGGAAAGGCCATTGGCGCCAGGTTAAATATTTCTTCGTTATTTTTTAAGGAAAACAACATAAGCCACAACAAAGGAACGACCTGGATCACAGCAACGATGGTCAAAATAGCATACAGCACGCCATATCCAATCCGCTCCGGCAGCTTGCTCCGCATAACCTGAGGCTGCGCTTGACGTTCTATCGTTTCGATATTCACCCTAATCAAGCTCCTTTCGTTACGAATATTGGATATTATCTTTGGATGCTGTTGCCTTGCGAATCAACCATGTCACAACGAGACAGATGATCAATAGGAAAAAGCCAATAGCGCTGGCGTAGCCGAAATCGTAGCCTTTGAACGCTTTGCGGTACATGTACGAAGCCATTACTTCGCTGGCACCATTCGGTCCACCGCCTGTCATCACATAGATCAGGTCAAAATATTTCAGCGACCCAACAACCGCAAGAACTACAGTTACTTTCATCACTTCGGCGATTAAAGGAATACGAATGGATAACGCAATTCGCCATGGGCTGGCGCCGTCGATGCGCGCGGATTCAATCAGCGAAGTGGGTACATTTTTCAAAGCGGCATAGTAAATCAGAATATAGAATCCCGCGTACTGCCACAGGATCGGAATAAAAATAGCATAGAGAACAATCGATGGATTAGAGAGCCATTCTGGTGTATGCAGGACCCCCAGCGACGTCAGAATATGGTTGAGCATTCCGTTCGTCGGGTGGAAAATTTTCAGCCATAGTTGGGCAATTGCTACCGAAGACAGCAGCATCGGAATTAAATAAACTTTACGAAATAGATTCGCTCCGCGAAGATTAGCCGATAGGACCAGCGCTACCAACAAGTAGACGAGCAGGCTCAGCGCCGAAAAGATCGCAAGCAGAAAAGAATGCTTCGCACTGCTCCAGAACAATTCATCGCGAAGCAGCTCCATGTAATTTTGCAAGCCGATAAAACTCATTTTACCGACGCCGTCCCATTTCATTAATCCGTAATAGCCCGTCATGACGATCGGCATGTAGATAAGGGCCACAACCAGAAGTAACGAGGGAATGACGTACAAAGCGATCATGGATTTATTGGACATGACTTTATCCATAGCTGACACTTCCCTTTCTTACCGATAAAGGAAAAGGACATACCGCGGTGTCGGAATATGTCCTTCCCACTCGATTTGGTTACTTACCTTCTTTGGCCAATGCTTCTTCATGCTTTTTCGCGAATTCTTCCGGCGTGACCGCCTTGCCGAACAACGCTTGAATCATGTTCAAGTGAACTTCAGCGGAAGCTGGTTTCATCTGTACGTCAGCGAACAATGTGATGTTGCTCGCTTTATTTAGTTCATTTAATAAGTCAATGTACATTTGCGGCAGTTTCACTTTGGAAGTATCAACTTTCGTCGCTGGGATAACTCCCGCTTCGGAAATCGCGTGCTCGCCCCACTTCTGAACGAAGAAAGAGACGAATTTCTTGGATTCTTCTTTGACTTTCGAGTTGTTGGCAACGAACAATCCTACGCCCGGTCCGCCAACCCAGCTGTCCAAGTTCCCTTTGCCGCCATCGACAGTCGGGAATTTAAAGAAGCCGATTTGATCCTTGAAGGCTTGTGGCACATCTTTGTTCGTCGTGTAATTCGGCAGCTCCCATGTTCCCATCATGTACATAGCCGCTTTGCTGTTCATGAATTCGGCTTTGCCCTCATCGTTAGAAAGTCCATTGAAGCCTTTGTTGAACCCATTCATATCAACCAATTGCGTAATTTCGGAAGCTGCGCGAATCAAACCAGGATCATTGAATGAACCGGAGCGGTCAATGGCTTTCTTCAAAGTCTCCGGTCCGCCGATGCGATCGGCCAGGTACATGTACCACAGGGAGCCGGTCCAGCGATCCTTGTTCCCAAGTGCGATTGGGGCAACGCCGTTGGTGCTTAGTGTTTTGACCACATTCTTGAATTCATCATAGGTTTTCGGCACTTGCAGGTTATATTTCGCGAAAATCGCTTTATTGTAGTACACCGGCACGATGTTCAATTCCACAGGAAGCCCATAGGTTTTACCGCCAAAAGCATAAGCGTTGGTCGTTCCGTTAACGAATTTATCCTTCAAATCTCCTTGCAGCAGGTCATCAAGCGGAGCGAACATGTCGCCTTTTACATAAGGGTCCATGTAACCTGCAGCCCATGTGAAACCTACATCCGGCAAAGCGTTGGAAGTGGACAGAACCTTCATTTTATTTTTATATTGCTCATTCTCAAGCACTTCTTGTTCAATGGTTACATTCGGATTAGCTGTTTGATACTCTTTAATGATATCGTTTACAATTTTGTTTTGCGTTGCGGAGTTCCCGGTCGGCCAGAGGTGCATCATTTTGATCGTTACTTTCTTAGCTGGTTGCGCGCTCTCTGCGGCTGCCTTCGCTGTTTCCTTGGCTGGCTGCGGTGAGCTGGCACTTTCCGTTGTAGAACTGGAGCACCCGGATAGAACCAGACCGAGGCTAAGCATCGTCGTCATCGTCCATGTAAGCGTTTTTCTTGCCATGCGTTGTTTCCCCCTTAAACTATGTTTGCTACGAGTATTATTGTAGCGCTTTCATTACGACGGCAGGGAGTAACGACTATCGGGAAATATACCACTATTTTTGGGTTTCTATTTGCTCTTCGTTCTCATTCGCCTGCTTGCGATATTGATTCGGACTGATCCCTTCGTAGTCTTTGAACAGTTTGATAAAATATTTCGAAGTCTGGTACCCAATCTGTTCAGAAATGTCCGCAATCGTCAGCCTAGTCTGCAAAAGCAGCTCCTTCGCTTTCTGAATCCGGCTCCTCGTGACATATTCACTGAAAGTGAAGCCTGTCTGTTCCTTAAAAAGAGCACTGAAATAGCTCGGGTTCAAATGGATATGCCCGGCCACCTCGCTCATACCTAGAGGTTCCTGGAGATGCTCCTCGACATAAAGCACGGCTTGCCTGACGGTAGGGCTGTAGTTCTTGGAAACGGTTTTGGCCTGCATGAGCCGGGAATCAACCATTTTCTCCATTGTTTCCACACGTCCGCGTTCCTCTTCAATCTGCAGCGCTTGCTCAACGGCTTCGAGGAGCTTGCTCTTCTTAATCGGCTTCAGCAAATAGTTAACGACGCCAAGTTGAATAGCGGTTTGAGCATATTGGAAATCGGGATGTCCCGAGATGACGATAACGACAGGCTTATGCCCTGATCTGCGCAAGTCCTCTACGACTTGCAGTCCGCTGATCTCCGGCATGCGAATATCGGTGATAAGCAGATGCACCGGGCGGGTATTCAACACTTCCAACGCTTCAGCTCCATTACTGCTGCTTATGATGTAGTAGCGGCCGATCGACCAGGCTTCGAGCGTTTTGCGGATGCCTTCTCTAGTTAGCGGCTCATCGTCGACGATCAGAATTGTTTTGCTCGGTGGAATCATCGTTATCCTCCTTATGAATCGGAATATCGAAGCTGACGCTTGTCCCTTGACGCGGAATACTGTGGATGAATAAGCCTCTGCTGCCCTCTGCCAGGGCTGGGTAATACAGCTGAATGCGGCGCTGCACATTGGAAATCGCCATGCCCTTCCCTTTGCCCGACGGTGCGCCTCCGCGTTCCATCGCATCTTTGACGGCTTGGAGCGTCTGCTCGCTCATCCCCGGTCCGTCATCGCTGACCATGATGCGCAGCTCCGCAGCTTCCAAAGGTGAAGGCTCTACACGGATTGTGATGAGACCAGGATCTGTTTTTCCTTCCAAGCCGTGCAGAATCGCATTTTCCACCAACGGTTGAATCAGCAGTTTGGGGATAAGGACATGATTGTACGCATCATCGATGTTGATTTCCCAGACCAGTCGGGAGCCGAACCTCACACTCATAATGCTCAAATACCGCTTAATGTGCTCCAATTCCTCTCCCAT
Source organism: Paenibacillus sp. 01T422 (assembly GCF_056398785.1). Lineage (NCBI taxonomy): Bacteria > Bacillati > Bacillota > Bacilli > Caryophanales > Paenibacillaceae > Paenibacillus > Paenibacillus sp. 01T422. Next base: position 8,226 of record NZ_JBFTQB010000082.1, read on the forward strand.
CGACACCCATTCATCCTTATTGGGACTGCCGATCACATAGCGGAACAAGTCCGACATCGCGACAACGAGATCAGCCAGTTCTTCCTCATCTTTATCCTGCAAGGACCAGTACAAAGCTTCCAGCGTATTGTATAAAAAATGCGGATCAATCTGCGCTTGAAGCGCTTGCAGTTCCGTTCGGCTTTGGATCACTTCTTTTTCATACACCAGCTTAATGAGTCCGTTGATATTGTCGACCATCTGATTGTAGGTCATATTCAAATCGTTCAGCTCTGTTGTATACGTTTTCGTAAGGTTTGGTGTCAACACGCCTTGCCGCGTATTTCTCATAGCTCTCATAAGCCTTAGAATGGGCCGCGTAATCATCATCGAGAGCAAGAACGAGAGAATAATGAACAACACTAACCCAATCGCCCCGGATACGATAATCGCCCAACGCAGAACGGAGATTCCATCGGTAATATCGCTGACCGGGTACAAGATCATAAGTGTCCATCCGGTTTGTTCCGATGGCTGCTTCACCAGAATGTAGCGTTTCTGTTTGATCGTCACAGTCTGAGAGGAGGTCTGCATTAACTCGCCTACACCGTCTGTGACTTCACCATCCGTTACTTCACCATCCGGTATGATAGGTCGACCTGAGCTGTCTGCCAGCACCAGTAGTTCCTGGTGGTTACCTGTATCTGTTAACTGTTTCTGAAAATCAAAATAGCTGCTATTGATACGGACAAGCAAATACCCGCCGTTCGAAAACCAACGGTCAATTAAATTGATCCGTCGAATCGCAAGAACCGTACCGGGTTCCTTCGGATCGTTCCCGATCCAGACTAGCTTTCCTTTTTCCTTGTCCGCCTGCTCGATCCAATAGTTGTCCACCCGATCGGACATCTTCTGATCATCCAACGGGAACAAACGTACAAATCCAGTCGTGTACAGCTCTACGTTGCTTACACCGCTATATGCTTGTATGTGATTGGCGATTTTCAACAACGCCTGCCGATCACTAAAGGTCACCTCTTTGCCTAGCACATTTGAAAGAAATAGCTGCTGTAGATAGGCGTCATTGACTGCCTGCAGCGTTAGCATGTCAATTTGCGAAATGATCGCTTCGAGCCTGCCGTTCGCTTGCGAGGCGATTTGCTTCATCTGCGTTTCCGCTTTCGTGTTCAGGAGGGTGGATACCGAGTTGAACGTAATAGCGCCGGCGCAAATTAGCACGATGATCATTACAAAAACGAAGCCGGCCAGCATTTGATTACGCAGTGTGTTCCAATTAGCCACCTTCTGCCACAAGTGGGGTTCCCCTTTTCCATCTGGATTCGCGCACATGTTTCTTGCCAAATCATACTACAGACGTGTGAAATTGCCTACCAACTTTCTGAGATCTGAAAAGGCTAGGCTGATGAAGCAGCGCATGTTGCGGGCAGGCATATAAAGTTCAACTGAAGTTCAAATTGCCTTGCGTCCCCCGGACGAGCTGCGGGCGTCTGCTGCATTGGATGAATTCCAATGCAGAGGCTGCGTGAGAGGCCAAATGTGTGATTCCATTGGACGAAATCCAATCACGACCGATCAAATCAGCGTATTTGACGCAAGAATTAACTGCTTCGTTGGAATTACTCCAATGAAAAGTGTGATCCAACCGTCAAACCTTGCTTGTCATTGGATTTCGTCCAATGACAGCCACCAACAACGGCCATTGCCTTCTCTACGTTGCACTTTGTGCAATGTTATGGCATTAATTCGGCCACTGCCGCACTCTACGTTGTACTTTGTACAATGTAGAGGGCAGATTAGTGCGATTTCGCGCCAATTCGRCTGAAATGATTGCACTTTGTGCAATGTAGTGTGGGATGGCTGGGTGTAAAGCTCTTTTATGTTGAACAAAGTGCAACATAGACAAGGCGCGGGGGGAGTTACATGGAGCGGAGAGGTTCTATGACGTGGGATTGGTTACTTGGTGCGAGGAGGTTCTAGTGGCGCGGAATGGTTACTTGGTGCAGTGCGATCGAATGGCGCGGAATGGGCTACTTRGTGCGARRCGGTTCTATGACTAGTAATGGTTACTTGGTGCAAGGCGTTCAATTGGCGTGGAATGGGCTACTTGGTRCGAAACGGTTCTATGACTAGTAATGGTTACTTGGTGCARGGCGGTCRAWTGGCGCGGAATGGGCTACTTGGTGCGAAACGGTTCTATGACTAGYAATGGTTACTTGGTGCAAGGCGGTCAATTGGCGCGGAATGGGCTACTTRGTGCGARRCGGTTCTATGACTAGYAATGGTTACTTGGTGCAAGGCGKTCAATTGGCGTGGAATGGTTACTTGGTACGAAACGGTTCTATGACTAGCAATGGCTACTTGGTGCAGGGCGGTCGAATGGCGCGGAATGGGCTACTTGGTGCGAAACGGTTCTATGACTAGCAATGGTTACTTGGTGCAGGGCGGTCGAATGGCGCGGATTGAGCTCATCCAATACCAGCTGCCAACAATGTCTGCTGCCTTCTCTATGTTGCAGTTTGTACAATAATATGGCCTCAATTCGGCCATTGTCCCCTGCTGCGTTGTACTTTGTACAACGATTCTGCCAGATCAYTGCGGTTTTGACGCCATTTTGGCTGAAATGATTGCACTTTGTGCAATGTAGCGCAGAATGGCAGGGTGTAAGGCTCTTTTATGTTGTACAAAGTACAACATAGACAGGAGGAGGGCCTTGGAGCAGCGGTCAAATAGTGCGGAATGGCTACTTGGTGCTAGGCAATTCTATGACGCGCAATGGCTACTCGGTGCTAGGCGGTTCTACGACGCGCAATGGCTACTCGGTGCTAGGCGGTTCTACGACGCGCAATGGCTACTYGGTGCTAGGCGGTTCTACGACGCGGAATGTGCGACTTGGCGCGAGTCCCTCCCCTCACCCAGCAACAAAAAAAGCAGGCCACCAAAGGCGCCTGCTCTGTTTCCTCTACGCTTCATCCCGATACAAAAAGTTGGGAAGCTTCACTTCATTGCTATAATGCTGATGAAAAATATGCGTTGTCGCCGGGGAAAGCGGCGGGATCAGCCACGTCCAATCGCCTGTGACTTCACGGCTGGCCTTMTCCTCTTTCTCCTCGAACCGCTTGAACTGCCGCGCTGCGGTATGATGATCAACAATGGCTACGCCTTGCTGCTGGAATGAATGCAGCACAGCCACATTCAACTCCACAAGCGCCCGATCCTTCCAGAGGGAAGCATCGCGCCGAGTATCTAACCCCATTACAGCAGCTACACGCGGCAGCATGTTATATCGCGCTTCGTCAGCGAAGTTACGAGCCCCGATTTCCGTGCCCATGTACCAACCATTGAAAGGGGCCGCCGAGTAATGGATGCCCCCAATCTCAAGGTACATGTTAGAAACGATCGGCACCGCGTACCATTTGAGCTGCAAATCGGCCATTGCCTCGATATCCGGATGYGTGATAGCCACTTCCTTGACCAGTCCGCTCGGAATTTCATAGAGCTTCGGCGCGTTATTCCCCATTTGAAGGAGCAACGGCAGGACATCGAAAGGGGTCCCCGCCCCCTGCCATCCGAGAGATTGGCACATAGCCGTGATTTGCAAGGAAGCCGGATCGCCCACGATGCCATCCTCCGTTCCATAGCCTGCATATCGAATCAGCTGTGCGTTATGGATAAAAGCTCCCGTCCCTGCCCCCTGCGCAGGCGAAAACACTGTAATCATCGGGCGAATTTTCCCTTTATTCGTCGCCGTCTCAATATG
>NZ_JBFTQB010000083.1:0-14993 GCF_056398785.1 Paenibacillus sp. 01T422
GTTCTAATCAGCACGTGCATGCCGATATCCGTATTCGCTGATGACGGCAATTCGGACAATACGGCTGCTGCATTAGAGCGAATCTCACTTGGTAATGATAGCTTTGCTGAGATTAAACAGCTAAGACTTCTCTCCGATCACAACGGCAATATCGTTACGTTCACACTGCATATTTCGAATAAAAGCACAGAGAGCATTTCGCTGATTGATTATTGGATACGCTTGTTAGGTAAAAACGGTGATTCGTTTACGGCCAAAATGATGCCACAGGACAAAGAAAAAACGAAAATTGCTGCGGGCTCATCGCAAGAGTTTTCCTACTACGCCATGATGAATGAGGCAACTACCTTGCATGATTTGAACTTTCGTCTGGGGAAATGGGATTTCTCCCGTAGTCCCTTCGAACGCTTGCTTGGCGAGATCTCAGTGCCTGATGATTTTACACAAGTGGCACCTGCAGGAAGCTCACAAGAGGTCAAGATGTCAGGAACAATCATGGAGGCGGCGCTGTCTGATTTTACCCTTGGAAAAAATGAAAAAAATCGCTTGCCTAACGTAACACTGAAACTGAAAAATGAGGGGAAATACAGTGTAACACTGCCCGATTATCAGTTTAACGTTCGCACGTCAGAGGGATATACGTATCCGCTACTAGCAAAAGGGTTAAATGACCTTCTTATCAACTCGCAGGAAACTAAGGAGATTACGCTTACGGGGAGTGTCCCGGCAACAATCTCAACCGAAGGTTGGCAGATCGTTGTTACACATTACTTGTCAGAGTTGAAATTAAACGTGCCGATTGCCTTCCTGGCATTGCCGAAAGAATCGGATCTAGAGGTGAAAGGCTCAGGCGAGGAAGTTGCATTCACCGACGAGAACGGCATGTACACAGCCAAAATGAACGGCATGTATCGGTTGCCCTGGGAAGACACGGATATTGTGACGGCTGATTTCATGTTGATGAACAAAGGCTCAGATACGCTGCCTATTCCAGCATTGAGTGGTTATTTTTTGCTGGATGGCAAGGTGAAGGTCGAGGCGAAGGTTATCATCCCGGCGAAAGTGCTGGGACTCTCGAAAGACAGCTCTGTCGCTATGCAGATGGCAGCTAAAGTTCCTTATACGTATGCATTTTCGAAAATAAAACTCGTGCTGCAGGAAAAAACGTCCGAGGAGAAAATTATCGACGTGTTGGATTTCGAGTCTCAGGATGATCTGTTGCATGTGCCGATCCTTGATGCTGCTTCATCCTTTGAACTGACGGATTCGGGCTATCATTCCAAATTTTCGATTCATAAAGTGATGAGTTATCAAGGGCAATCCACGGAACAATATACCGTGCGGGTGCTGATTGAGAATCAGGAGAAGAGATTCACGAACTTGGCGAAGCTGGTTGCCAGCTTCAGGGCTGCCAACGGAACCGTTTATCCGGCGAATGTGTTGGATGTGAAAGAGAAAGTCGGACCCGGAGGGAAAGGACTGCTTATCGTCTCCAGTATGATTCCCAAGGGCGTTGATACAAGTGGAATGAATCTTTTGCTTGGAGAAGCCGTGGAAGATGGGGAGCTATTAACGGGAGAACCTGTGAACAATGACGACGATGATGATGACAAATCGGGAGATGCAGACATGTATGTGAAGCCATTTGCCTTCTGGCTCCCGCAAGAGAAGAACGAGGTGAAAACAACGCTGCAAGGGATATCGCTTGCGCCATATACGCTCTCCATTGATCATTTCAGCACCGCACTGGATAATAACGAACTATCCTTGAAGTTCAACTATGAGATTGCCAAGGATATGAGTACAAGCGTAAACACTGAGGGGCGTAAAATTGTTTTTCAAATCAACGATACGAATGGCTTGAGGGCGATTGAATGGTCGGCGGATTTGAGCAGTTTCGAGCTGCATGCCAATGAAGCTCCGGATACGCCGCAATCCAAGCTGAAAGTTGGCAAGTATAAGGATTTCAAAATCAGTTTGGAGAATGGTGACTTGCTTTACAAGTTGTCCTTCCTGAAGACGTATGATTTTAATATCTATGAAGAGTTTCAAGGTCATCGGAGGCTGGTGGGTACGATGAAAAATGATTGGTTCGTTGCCTCGAACTGAGTCTTAGGTATGGGTTCCAAGAATATGAGAGCAACATTTCATAATTCCCCTTGTGTTATAACTAACGTGTTACTATTCGACACAAGAGGAGCTTAGAAATTATGAGTAAACTGCAAGGTAAGGTAGCTTTGGTTACAGGCGCAAGTCGAGGGATTGGCCGTGCGATTGCGATGCGTTTAGCGCATGAAGGAGCATTCGTAGCTGTTCATTATGGCACGAACCGAGCTGCTGCGGAAGAAGTCGTACGAGAAATTGAGCAGAATGGAGGGACTGCATGCACGATTGGTACGAAACTTGGTTCTGTAGAGAGCATACAGACACTTTATAGGTCGTTGGATGAGTTGTTGAAGGAGCGTACAGGTGACACTCACTTCGATATACTTGTGAACAACGCAGGGGTCGCTTTAGTAGCCCCAATTGAAGCTACTACGGAAGAGGCATACGACGAAATTATGAGAATCAATGTAAAAATGCCATTTTTCCTGACGCAACAAGCTTTGCCTCGTTTGCGAGACAATGGTCGAATTATTAACTTGTCGTCGGCGATTACAAGAATTTCCCTGCCTGCGATTCCTGCATACAGTATGACCAAGGGGGCAATCAACACACTAACACTCTCTTTATCCAACCAACTCGCCTTACGTGGAATCACAATTAATGCCATCCAACCTGGATTCGTTGCTACGGATATGAACGCCGCAATGCTGCAAGATCCTGACTCGCACCAATATGGTGCTGATTTTTCCGTTTTTGGAAGATGGGGGCAACCGGAGGATGTCGCGGATATAGCTGCTTTCCTAGCTTCTTCCGACAGCCGTTGGGTAACCGGGCAGTTGATTGATGCCAGTGGAGGCTCTCACTTGTAATTTCGGATTGACATATGTAGGGCAAAAACCGGTGGAAGTTAGGACTTTATATACTTCGGACACATATTTAAGCCTGACGGGTCATACCCCGTCAGGCTTGAGTGTTAGCTACCTTACTAATCCTGCACCAATCGATCATACTAATCACCAAACAGCCAACTTCCACCTCAACCGCCAGTAACAAATTTCAGCTATTTCTGTGCTGGCATAGAGCAGGGCAGAATAACGGTAGTTTTCGCATTTATTTCAGCAGAGCTTCTCTCTTGGATACCTGAGTGGACGGAGTACGGGTGAGTAACGCCGATTACTACTGCTATATTCGGCATTTGTCCCAGTTTTTCCCAAATAACTGGAATTACTGCCGTTAATTCCAGCAATCCAGCCGATTTCGTCCAGCGACCGACAAATTAGCTGGAGCTTCTACCGTTATTCCACTTCCTGCCATAAAGCAGGGGAGATTAACGGTAGTTTTCGCATCTATTTCAGCTGAAGCTCTCCTTTAGAAACTTGGACTTTATATACTTCGGACACACACCAAAGCCTGACGGGTCATACCCCGTCAGGCTTAAGTGTTAGCTACTTTACTAATCCTGCACCAATCGATCACACTAATCACCAAACAGCCAACTTCCACCTCAACCGCCAGTAACAAATTTCAGCTATTCCACTTCCTGCCACAAGGCAGCGAGAGTAGCGGTAGTTTTCCAGCTATTTCAGCTGAGACGGCATAAAGACTCGCCGCCTAGAACTCAGCAGCTCATCACGCATGCATAGCAGCGTGCAAAACCTCATTACCGCTGCCTTAAATCCAGCTCAGCAACATTAGAAATCACTTGCTTGCTGGCAAGCTGATCCCATACAAAGGCTTTCAGCTTATAGCCGGCAGCGTTTTGAGGCAACTGGAAGGTTGCCGTTAGTGCTCTTATCCCTTGACCTTCGACCAAGTCACTGGAATAGGAATAGTTGACAATATTGCCGTCCGCATCATAGAGCGCGATGACGAGCACGCCATTTTTATCAAGCTCCGAACGATTGCTAAATTGCACGCTGACGGAAGGGTCACCGTCATTCTCGCTCAATTGCAAATTCCCGGTGGAGAAGACAGCTCCAGTGATGTTATCTGTACGCAGTTTCGTATTCTCAAACATAGATGAATTGTAGTAATTAAAATTGTTAGTACTCTTCGTCGCATCGACAGCCATCCCAGCGTAAGCATGTTCAGGAAGATCAAGTGTGACAGAACCGACTACCTCCCAGTTAGCTCCACCATCAATGGAAATTAAACCTTTGACTTCATTCCCGTACCTACTAATTTTCAAAAGTGCAGGCAAGGTCACATTTGGCTTCGCCGTGGATACAACCAATTCCCCTCGGGCAGATCTGCTCATAAAATGGATCCGAGATCCATAATACTCTTCCTTCATCACCGTGATCATGGCAAAAGGGGAATCGGCCATTAGATCCTGACGGATCATGAGCCCTGATTTTACACGATTATCGTACTCAGAAGGATTCTGGAAGTTAATCGTAGAGCTTAACTCCATATCGCCTGGAACATCACGGTATGTGTATTGAAACGCATCTGTAGATTGGATGCCATCATCGGTTGCACCAATTTCACCGGTACCTTTTACAATGAAAGAACTACTTCCTGCCTCTGAAATGCTTGAATTCCCTGGTATTGTCACGGTGCCAATGTCTGCGGATGTCCATGTACCAATCCCATTTGATCCGTTTACATGAATAACAACCATACTCGAAAGGGTTTGCGTTCCTGAGTTGTCAGTAGCTTTGGCATACAAATAATGGGTTCCTTCAGGAGCATTTGTCCACGTAAACGAATAAGGTGCGGATGTAACCGTGCCTAACGGGATCAACTTCATCGCTTTCGTATCATAGTAGGAGAACTCAACCTTGGATACGGTACCATCACTGTCAGATGCTGTGGCATCGATGACGACCTTTTGATTCGCTTGCAGCATCGCATTCGCAGAGGGGCTAGTGATGGCTACAGCAGGATTGTTCGAACCATTGCCAAGCAGAGCGTTCAAATATTTCTCCAAATAGGTATACCCATCACCACTGTCAGCTTTACCATCTGCTGCGCTACTAGCATCAAGACCATGTTCAGCTTCCCAGCTGTTCGGGATGCCGTCGTGATCGCTGTCATAATCGGCCGACAAAGTCGACTCCGTTAATGCCGGAAAACCTCCGTCCCCATCCGGGGTATTAGCGAATTTCCCCAAACCGTTTCTTACATCGTTCACGATACGAGCATCAAGCGAATCTCTTTTTGGTAAAATGGCCCCAGCATGCTCGAGGACTTTGCCGTAAGCGTCAGTTGCCGTGTCCGTTGTAACGGGAGTATCGACAGTGGTGCCATCGGTATTTTTATAATTAATAGGTACCGGGCTTTCCATGCGGTTGACTGTCCCCAAGCCATACTCGGGTTGAACGCCACCGGCCCAGTTATTTGCGCTAATACTTGGATACCCATCCACGTAGTTGCCGTCAATGAAGTAGTTCCCGGGCTGCTCGGACCAAGGATTGAAAACTCGCTTTTTCACATCGTCAAAGGTCGCGGGACCCGATTTGTAGTAGTTGTTTACGACGTTAACACCCGTCGCATTTTCACCGCCATATCCGCTGTTCGCTCCCCAGTTATAAAAGACGTTATTTCTCAAATCGAACAACAAGGGGGCATCTTTTTCAAGTCTAAAATCACGATCCAATCGAGGATTACGGCTATTATTGTTGGCAATTAAATTATGGTGAAACGTCACATTGGTGCCGCCCCAAATACCGCCGTACCCGTGGGCTCCCTTATCATGAATCGACATGTTTAGAGAGTCACTGATGATCGACCATTGAACGGTGATGCTGCTTTTATCCTTGGATGACAATACTTCGTCCGTACTCCAGCTAAAAGAGCAATGATCAATCATCATTTTCGGAGCATTAGGTGAAAAAGTGTCGTCCAGCTCGGCGAAGCCTCCGCGGAAACGAATATAACGGATGATGATATTAGATCCGCCTAGGGAAACCGAATAATTGCCGATCGCAATGCCATCACCAGGTGCGGTCTGCCCAGCAATCGTCAGATTGAAGACATTGGTTTTAATTTTCTCCTTCAAATGAATGGTGCCAGAAACCCGAAAAACCATCACTGTCGATTTGGCATTGCTATTCGCGACTTTAGCAAGCCCATAACGCAGTGTTCCGGGAATAGCGGTCTCTGAGGAGGAGTAATCTTCGAGACTTGTGACCTCGTAAACATCCCCACCGCGTCCTCCTGTAATATACATGGCGGCGCCTTCCGCTCCAGGAAAGGCTGTAGGGGGTTCTGCCGCCGCCGCAAGCGAAGGGATTAGACTAGCTATAATAAACAGGAATGATAACATAGCAATTATCTTTTTCATTGTTGCCTCCTCAAGCCTACTGAATCGTTATACTGTTCGACAATGGTTTCATGGTTATAAAGCTGTCCCAGATAAAAGCTTTCGCTTGATAGCCGGATGGGTTCTGTGGAACCTTAAATCCGGTGTTTAAAGTCCGCTTTTCCCCAGCGTGTGCCGTTACAGATGCGGACGTATAGGTAACCAAACGTTGATTCTCGTCGTACAACGCACAGATCACAACAAATGATCGTTCTTCGGCTGTGTTATTCGTAACTTCAACTTTGACTGTCGCGTTCATTCCCGGGGTTAAAGCAGATAGCTTGTTGCCATTCCAGTCCACAAACTCGAAAGAGTTCAATTGGATAGAACGGCCCCTCACGAGGATAAAATAGCCGTTGCTGTCTGATTGTCCGATTTTGCTCAACGTAACCTGTGAGTTCGCTGCAAAGCTTTTCTTGTACAAATCAAATACTTCTGTGCCACCATCGAGCTCAATGGTATCCGCTGTTTTGGTCCACGTTGACAGCCACGCTAGGTTGGCTTCCATCGTTTCCCGGCTAACAGCGACAAAAACGTCTGCATCGTTCGTAATGGTAAAGGTGGTGAGTACGTCACTAGCTGTATAGGCGCCTGATGCATTCGATGTTCGAATCCAATCGATGTCTATGTAATTTGAAGGCAATTTGGTTATTGTGCTCTCTGAATCGCCATAGGGTGTACGGCCTACTGCGAGACTGCTTTGCACGGACCATCCTGCCATGTTTTTGGTATCGTTTACGTACACATTCTGAATGACGCTCGTTGTGGCGGAATCCAGCGTTGTTCTGGGGTTAGGGGTAACGGCAACGGCTTGTGACAAAGAGAGAGGGCTCTCTACTTCTGTATCGGTGCCCTTTGACAGCAATCTGGTATTTTGCGTGATTTTCACGTAATAGGTTTTGCCATTCTCAAGTGGGGGGCTGCTGGAAGATGTTCCAAGCTTGGTAAGGGATACGTAGTCGCTCGGCACAAATTTTTTGTTGTATTTATCCATGACCTTCACATATTCCGAGTCAGCAGCCTCGGGTTTGGTAGCTACGTAGACATTATTCGATCTGGCACTTGCCGAAGGTGCCCATTCTACATAGATTTCTTTGTCCCGAGGATAGGCCGTGAGTCCGACAGGAGCTTCTGGCGCAGCGGCAGGCGGCTTCGCAGACACCTTGACTTGAGATACATAGAAGGCGTTGATCGGATTTGGTGATTCGCCTGATGTAAGCATTTCAAGCATTGCGATGTTTTGCTTTATTTTCTCACTCGTAGTGGTGCCAGCGCTCCGAACCTCGACAGTCGGTTGCTTGGAGAAACACAGGTTTCCGTCGATATAGACCATGACTTGATCATTGACAATGTCAACAACAAGCTTGATGTTATACCATCGATTGGGTTCATATGGATACATATTGTCCGGTCCTGTTTTGGCATCGAACACGAACTTGGCTTGTGCCGGATCTGCTGTAATTCTGGCGATGTAATCGCCGCTATTGCTTAACAGGTTCAACACTTTCGTTCTTTCGCGCTGCGGGCCAGGTTGCATGAATGAAACCTCTGCTACAACAACACCTTCTTGCTTCTCAAACGTTTTGACAATTCTCGTCGTATTGCGATAGGCGACATTGCTGACGGAATTATAGTCATCGTAAACATATAGGCTGTTGCCTGATTTACCGGGAGCTTCCGCTACATAAGCGTCACCATGAAGGCCGCCCGGGTTCCCTTCCACAAGCATAGGCTTGTACACATCATAACCTTGATCTTCTGCTTTTGTACCGAGAGAAGCATCCTCGAAATTGTCGTCAACTAGCACTTGCCATCCGTCACTAGCTGGTGCTTCTGCAGCAAGCGCCCTTGCGTGGAAAGGAATACTTCCGTAAACCCCGCTGGTAAGCAGAAAAGCAAGCATGAGACGGAATATAATCTGTCTAAACTTCTTATCCAAAATAACACCTCCGAAAGATCATTACTTACAAAAAGTGAAATCGTTTTCAATAAACCCTATGGAAAATATAGCGTGAAAATAGCTATGTTAGTTAAGTTTAATGCATATTGCTCCTGGCACATTAGGGGATTGAGTTCATTTTTATAGGTTATTCATTTCATCTATTTATTTTAATGAAGCAAGTGGCGGCATCCCGGTTCAAGGTTAATGTTTTTGCCCTATAAACTGTTATCGAACCCCCCATATCTGAGCAGGCTTCTCCTTTTATAATACAAACTAGTACGATCTTAATTTAAGGGGGATAACGGTGAGCCTAACGATTGTTGAATGTTTAACGGAATATACGCATAACCCGCTTGGAATTGATGTCAGGAGGCCACGTTTGTTTTGGAAGCTGGAGTCGAGAGAGCGGTCTGCTGTTCAAACTTATTATCAAGTGATAGTCGCTTCGTCTCAAGAACGGCTGGATCAAGGTGTGGCTGATAGATGGGATAGCGGTCGTGTAGCGTCCGATCAATCGATCCATGTTGAATATGCAGGGGAAACTCTACGTTCTGAGCAAACCTATTATTGGAAAGTCCGAGTCTGGGATGCTCATGGAGAGGTGTCAGCCTGGAGTGAGACCGCTTATTGGTCAATGGGGCTGCTGTCACGTGCAGATTGGAAGGCCAAATGGATTGGCCGTAAGTCGGAGAAGGGTGTTGACAGGCAACCTCCGCCTTATTTGCGTAAAAGTTTTCAGGTTACGAAGGACGTGAAACGGGCTTTTGTTTATGTTACTGCGCTTGGTTTGTATGATCTACGGCTTAACGGAAGTAGAATTGGAGCGCTCTTTGCGCCAGGATGGACGGATTATGAGATACGCGTGCAAGTGCAAGCCTATGAGATTACAGACCAACTAATCGTAGGCGAGAATGCTTTTGGAGCCATTCTAGGTGACGGCTGGTACGCGGGTACTGTCGGTTTTCTCGGGGGAAATGTGTATGGAGAAAGGCCGTTTTTGCTTCTTCAGACGCGGGTTGAATACTTCGACGGCACGAGCGAGTTGATTATTTCTGACTCGTCTTGGCAGGCAGCTAAAGGAGCCATTCTGTATTCGGATCTCATAAAAGGTGAAGCCTATGATGCTCGTTTGGAGCCGACTGGCTGGGATCAAGCTGGCTATCAGTCAGCTTCTTGGGAGACTCCGGATGTTCGTACGGGGTACAACGGTCTACTCGTGGGAACGGTTGAACCGCCGGTTCGCATCATGCAAGTACGCAAGCCCGTCTCTTTTCGCCGTACGGAAGCAGATACTTTCATTTATGATATGGGACAAAATATGGTTGGTTGGACAGAGATAAAGGTAAGCGGAGCAGCTGGCCAGCAAGTCACCGTCAGTCATGCGGAGATGCTGAATCCAGACGGCAGCTTATATTTGGATAAMTTGCGGGTAGCCGTTCAGCAGGATCATTATCTGTTAAAAGGGATGGGCGAAGAAAGGTACGAACCGCATTTTACATTTCATGGATTCCGCTACGTTGAACTGATTGGTTGCCCTGGCGAACCCGATTTGGATACGATCGTAGGCAAAGTCGTGCACTCCGATATGGCGGAGACGGGGCGGCTGGAGACGAATGATGCGATGGTGAACCGTCTATATGCCAACATTGTGTGGGGACAAAGGGGGAATTTCCTCTCTGTGCCGACGGATTGTCCGCAGCGCGACGAGCGACTGGGTTGGACCGGTGATGCGCAGATTTTTGCCCGCACAGCGGCTTACAATATGAACGTGTCGCGCTTCTTTTCCAAATATATGCAGGATATTCTGGACTGTCAGCAGCCGTCAGGGGCTTTCACTGATGTAGCGCCTGACGCTGGTTGGATCCGCCACAAAATGTGGAATGCGAATCTGAACTGGTTCGCACCCGATAATGCGGGATGGGGCGATGCCGGTGTCATTATTCCTTGGACTATGTATGTGATGTACGGGGATATTCGTATATTGGAAAATAACTACAAAGCGATGGCGGATTGGGTGGCCTATCTGAGGGACAACAGCGAGGATTTCGTTCGTCCGGATTATGCTAACTATGGCGATTGGCTATCGATTGATGCGGATACGCCGAAGGAAGTGTTAGCTACGGCTTATTTTGCTTACAGTACACAGTTGTTGGCTAAGATCGCCGGTGCTCTTGGACGCCAACAAGATCAGATCCAATATGAGGAATTGTTTGCCTCCATTGCTCAAGCTTTCCAGGATTCGTTCGTGGACAGTGACGGCCGAATTCACGGGGAAACACAGGCGGTGTACGTCCTTGCGCTGCAATTCAACTTGCTGACCGAAGAACAGAACAAGTTGGCTATTCAGCACCTGACAGCAGATATCCGCAGTCGCGGAGACCGGTTATCAACGGGTTTTCTCGGAGTTGGATATTTGCTGCCTGCTCTGACGGATCATCGCCAGTTGGATGTTGCTTATACGCTGCTTACTCAGGAGGAGTTCCCTTCCTGGATGTATTCCATTAAACATGGAGCAACAACCATTTGGGAACGGTGGGATGGCTGGACCGAACACAAGGGGTTCCAGACGCCGTCTATGAACTCCTTTAATCACTATTCCCTTGGCTCCGTAGGGGAGTGGATGTTCCGATATATGGCTGGCATCGAGGCCGATCCTGCTGCGCCAGGTTTCAAACACACGATCATACGGCCAAGGCCGGGAGGACGCTTGGACCGGGTCAAAGCAAGCTACGACGCTTTGTACGGAACTATTGAGGTGGCATGGCATTTATCCGCATCCAAAGCATTCCGGATCGAAGTGACGATTCCCGTCAATTCGACAGCTACGATCTATGTACCTGGCCGGGTATACGCCATAGACGGTGTCAGAAGCACATCAGGTGCTTGGGGGATCGAAGGCTGCCAGCCACTTGGCAATAAGGAAGACGAAAGTTGCTTCAAGCTTGGAGCGGGTAATTACATCTTTGAAAGTGATTTGATTGCCAGTAAGGCATCCGTGTAAGGCTTGGTTTAATTATTTGTATAAAAAGGGTGAAGGGTATGACGACGAGGAAAAAGTACGTATTAGTTGGAGCTGGTGGGCGAGCACGGTTCTTTTATTCTGCCATTGCAGAGGACTTTCGGGAAACGACGGAGCTGCTGGCCTTCTGTGACATCAACCAGACCCGCATGGATTATGCGAACAAGCAATTACAGCAGAAATTTGATTACCCGGAGGTACGCACTTACAAACCGGATGCGTTCGACCGAATGATCGAAATCGAGAAGCCGGATGCTGTTATCGTCACAAGTGTTGACCGAACCCATCACACCTATATCATTCGTGCGATGGAATTAGGCTGTGATGTGATAACTGAGAAGCCTATGACGATTGACGAGGACAAATGCCGTCAAATTCTTGAAACGGTGGAGAAGACAGGACGAAGCGTGCGTGTTACGTTCAATTACCGCTACGCTCCTCACCATACGAAAGTGCGAGAATTGATTGAAGGAGGCGCAATTGGGCAGGTCACCTCGGTTCATTTCGAGTGGCTATTAAATACCAAACATGGCGCTGACTATTTCCGAAGATGGCATCGTGACAAAAGAAACAGCGGAGGGCTGCTCTTTGCACTCCATTTGGATCGCAATGGGCGTTTGAAGGCACTGTATTTAGACGCTGAGCACGAGGATGGCTACCTTCGCGATCAAAACGTATTCGGAGATGGCATCAGCATTGAGGATACGATGGGCGTCATGGTTCGATATAAAAACAATGCGATTTTGACATATTCGTTGAATGCGTATTCGCCATGGGAAGGTTATCGGATTGCTTTTAATGGGACGAAAGGCCGTTTGGAGATGACAATTATGGAGCAATCATATGTCAATTCAGGTGGAGATAAAGCGCTTGAAGGAGCGATAAAAAATAAGGAGATACGCGTCTTTCCAATGTTTGATCATCCTTATGAGGTCAAGGTAGAAACCGGTGTTGGCGGCCACGGTGGCGGTGATCCCGTTCTGCTGAACGACATCTTTGGTGAACCGGCAGAAGATCGCTTTAAGAGGGCTGCGAATCATGTGGACGGAGCTAGGTCCATTCTGGTTGGCATTGCAGCGAATCGCGCGATCCGGACAGGTCAACCCGTCAGAGTTGCTGATTTGTTAAAAGCATAGGGGGGGGGAGCGATCCCTGTTAGGGGACGGCACGATTCGGTGGGAACTACAGTCCGCTATTTCATGAGAAACTGCACGAAAGATGCATGAACGGGAACTATGGTTCGTTATATTCTCATAATGAGCTGGAAGTTGCTCAAAAACCTGAAATAAGGCTTTGTAGTTCCCCCCCACCGTCCAAAACCATCATTTTCGTGAAATAGCGGCCTGTAGTTCCTAAGTATTGGGAGATGTCACTTTGCCCTATCGATTTACCCGAAAGTGCGAGGGACTTTTGCCCATTACGGTTTTAAACGCTCGGCTAAACGTATGGATATTAGTAAATCCCAGCTGTTCAGCAATCTGACTCAAGGGTGTGTTAGAAAATTGAATCCTATTTTTGGCTCTTTCCATGCGGATATGTTGATGGTACTGGATGGGAGTCATTTGAAACATCGTTTTGAACAGATGAATGAGATGAAATTTACTGACGTGAAACTTCTCTGATAACTCTTCGAGTGTCACATTCCGATTGACATGGCGGTCAATATAAGTGCGTAATTCGGATAAGAATTCGATCTGTCCCTCTTTGGTTGTTTTGCCGCCATAATATTGTTCTCGTAGTAGGATAGCCAGCAGATCGAGCATAGCACTTTTGACACGGAACTCATAATAGGGAGGTTTGGTTTCATGCTCACGGATGAGCTCGAATAGCACCCGTTCCAAGTGAGCAGAATCCCGTGGACGACAATGATTCGGGATAAAATAAGGAGGTGACGAAAGCAAATCCTTTCGAAACCTTCCTTGTTCTTCCTCGTTCATCTGATCGATGGATTTAAACGAAACTGTAACCTCTTGGCTATCCGGCAAAGTGTTAAGATCGAAATGGACATGAGGCTGCCGAACCGAGTGTGTCCATAGTGACTTGATGGCGTGTCGTTGTCCCGGTTTAAAAAAGAAAACATCCCCTGGATGACCTTCGTAAATAACCTCTTCCACCTCCACTTCCAAATGGCCTTCCATCAGAAACAGCAGTTCATAATCCCAAATCATACGTTCTTCAATGGTCCATGGAGTCTCAATAATACTGTCCATGGCGACACGGATATAAGGGGAGAGTTGATTCAATTCCATAACAGCACCTCAGCAATATATGGTAAGTAAATCGGCAATCTATGCTAAATAAATGTGGATAAAACGCTTTATAATGGAAATAGGTACATCAATATATGATACATGAGGTGATGGACATGCTGCAACTGCATGGTTTGGGAAATGGCTTATCTACGGCTCCTCTCGTGACGAACGGGCGGACACGTTCCATTACGGCGGAAAATTTGGCGGGGGAGAAAGGGCAGGGAGGCAAAGCAGCCAGCAACTTAGGAACGGCCAGAAAAGGACGTCCTTGCATCGAGTTAAAACAAGGTAAAACGGTTACGCTTGCACATATACAGGGCGCTGGCGTGCTTCAACATTGTTGGATCACGGTTACCGATAAGACAGGTGCCAAAGGGCATAATGCACAGTACGTACTTCGTGACCTAGTGCTCAGAATGTATTGGGATGACGAGGAAACGCCATCTGTTGAAGTGCCGCTTGGCGATTTCTTTTGCAACGGCTTCGCCAGACGAACTAACGTTAATTCCGTTCCGGACTTCTGCGAAGATCACAATTGAGAACCAACACGCCTATGATATCGGCGGATTCTTCTATACATTTAACTATACGCTTGTTGATGAGTTGCCCGATAATGCGGCCTATTTCCATGCTCAGTGGCGTAGAGAGCGCCTGACCGAGATTGCAAAGGATTACACAATTCTAGATAATGTCAAAGGTGCCGGTCAATATGTGGGTACATACCTAGCGTGGGCAGCGCTTGAAAGGAACTGGTGGGGAGAAGGCGAGATGAAGTTCTATATGGATGGCGATGACGAGTGGCCGACCATATGTGGGACAGGGACCGAGGATTATGTAGGAGGCGCTTGGTGTTTCTCCAATTTGAAAACGGGCGAACCAGAGTCCTATTCTACGCCTTATTTAGGATATACGTACTACAAAGAAACGACCGATATTGATCCATGGTATGGTCATCAGGTGCCTATGCATGGGATGTATCGCTGGCATCTACCCGATCCGATCCGGTTTGAGAGCGATCTGAAAGTAACGATCCAGCAAATTGGCCATGATCATTCCCAATTATTTGAGAGATCCGATGATATTTCTTCGGTTGCTTACTGGTATCAGCTGGAGCCTCATGCGGATTTCCCAGCGCTGCTGCCGGTTCAACAAAGATGGCCTAGATAATTGCATGATACACTGATTTTAAACTGCAGTACTTGATAGTTACTCCTTATGTAGTGAAACTATAGGGTTGTCTCTGAAGGTCTTTATGGCCGAGGGGACAACCTTTTTTACATGCTCGTTATTCTCCCAATAGAGGACTCCAGTTCCCTAGTCTATACGGCGTATGACACAAAGCTTCAAACTCAATATAGTACATTGGTT
>NZ_JBFTQB010000084.1:0-15919 GCF_056398785.1 Paenibacillus sp. 01T422
TCATATATGCTTGTGTATATCCAATTCCTAGGATGGTGAAAATCTATGAAAATGTTTATTACAATTCACAACAAACCCGTGCCAGTCTACTCCGATGAGAAAAATAAAAAGAAATTCAATTTATTGAAATCCGCTCTTGAAGCGAAAGTTACTAAAGGCAGAGCCACTATTAAGAAATGCTTGGACTCTATCATAAGCATTGAAATTGTCGGCTGTGAAGCGATTCTGCATTCATTTAATGAACGTGATTCATTGGCGCTATCGCTATATTAAAAAAAGAGTTTGTCGAGGGCACACCCCTGACAAACTCTTTTTTTATAAATAACGTTCCTGCACAATGCTTAGATGATGCTCTGCATGGCCGGCAATTACGTAAGCAAGTCCACGTGCAGTAATGTCAAACGTGCTGACGTTACCTTGATTCGACCAAGCGGAATCGGCAATTGTTCGTAGAAGAGTCAGTGTAGACTGCCGAACTGCTTTGAAATCAAGCAGCAGATCCTCGATAGACAATTCGTCGAACGAAGTATTTGCAATAAAGACATCCTGATCAAAGCCAGGCAGTATCGTAGAATCTCCGCGAGATATACGCAGCATCCGATAGCTCATCACGCGCTCTGTGTCCGTTATATGCGCTAATACTTCCTTCAAGTTCCATTTCCCCGGCGCGTAGCGATAAAGTCCCTTTTCGTCATCAAATTTGCCAAATAACGCTAGGATTTCATCAAGTTGACGCTTTAAGAACACCTCGTAATCCTCATCAGGCACTTTGCTGATGTACGTTTCATAATAAGGTGCGTATTCATCTTTCCCAGGTCGCTTCAACATATCGCAGTAATCTCCCTTCCATGATCAGTCTATCTATGTAATAGACTAATCATAGCGGAAATTAAGGTCATTGAGAAGATGCCTGCAGTACCCATATTTTACTCTGAAAATCTCCGCGCAAATCATTGACGGGAAGACCGGCATACAGCAAATGATCGCCAGGGTACTCGCCTTCATTGCCCGCGATGCGGTAATCGAATTCCGGATTAAGCCCTTTTAACCGCAGCGTTTGGAGCGGTGCGTTGGGCTCTGCCAGCACGCGGAAATAGCTGACAAGGGCTTGCTTTTTGTCCTCGGAGACGATCATCCAAGCCGTTTCGTTGCCCTCAAAGGGACTTAGCAGGCGATATAAGTCGCCAAATTGGACTAACGGACGAATTTCTTTGTAGTCCGCAATTTGTTGTTTGACAATCTCTTTCTCCTCGTCCGTGAAACGGGTGAGGTCCAACTCGTATCCGAAGTTACCGGACATCGCCACGTCTCCGCGCATCTTCAGCGAGGTTTCGCGTTTCACCTGGTGATTCGGAACAGCGGATACGTGCGCGCCCATCGAGCTGACCGGATAGACGATGCTCGTGCCGTATTGAATTTTCAACCGGGAGACGGCATCCGTATTGTCGCTCGTCCATGTTTGCGGCATGTAGTAGAGCATACCTGGATCGAAGCGGCCTCCCCCACCAGAGCAGCTTTCAAACAAAATATGTGGAAATTCTTTCGTTAACGATTCGAGTACGCGATAAAGCCCTAGGATATAACGATGACCCGTTTCCCTTTGTCTTTCTGGCGGCAGTGCTGCAGAGCCGATTTCCGTCATATTGCGGTTCATGTCCCATTTGACATAAGTAATCGGGCTACTGCTCAGAATGCTGCGAATCATCCCCAAGATGGCCTCACAGACATCCTCGCGAGAGAAGTCCAGAACTAATTGTTGGCGGCCTTCCGTACGGCGGCGGTTCGGCACGTGTAAGCACCAATCCGGATGCTTGCGATACAGTTCGCTGTTCGGAGATACCATCTCCGGCTCAAACCAGAGGCCGAATTGAAGTCCCATGCCATTCACTCTGTCAACCAAATCTTCCAAACCATTCGGCAGCTTCGCTTTATCGACGATCCAGTCTCCTAGTGAGCTGTTGTCGCTGTCTCTTTTGCCGAACCAGCCATCGTCAAGTACGAACAGCTCAATACCAAGCTCCATGCCCGCGCTGGCGATGCTTTCGATTTTGTCCGCATTAAATTGGAAGTACGTTGCTTCCCAGTTATTCACGAGCACCGGTCTAGTACGGTCTCGGAACTCTCCACGACATAGGCGTGTCCGGTACAGCTTGTGATAAGACCTAGACATTTCCCCTAAGCCAGAGCTGGAGTAAACCATGACGGCTTCAGGCGTCTGAAATGCTTGTCCAGGTTCAAGCAGCCAAGAGAAATCAAACGGATTAATCCCCATGGAAACGCGCGTATTCCCATACGGTTCTACTTCAGCATGAGCGGCAAAATTCCCGCTGTACACGAGGCTAAACCCATATACATCCCCGTGGTCTTCGCCCGCCTCTTTGGCTAGCAGTGCAATAAACGGATTATGCTGATGGCTGCTGGATCCGCGGCGGCTTTCTACAGTTAATTTGCCAGGAGCAAGCGCCCTGCGTTCGATATGCCGTTCTCTCACCCAGCTGCCAGAAAGCTGCAGCAGATCAAATTCGCTGTGCGAATAATCAAGGCTCATACTAAGCGCACGGAGCAGCTTCACATCAGCTGTACCTTCATTCACGAAACGTACGGATCTCGTCAATGCCGCATGCTGGTCAAATATCGTGTAGGAAAGAATGACCCGTAGACCAATCAACGCATCCACCAATTCCAGTTCAAGCGTTTGCGCTTCGTCCTCATGCTCTATATACGTAGCCGGTAAACCATCTAATGTAGGCTTACCTGCATAGATTCGATGCTTATCATAGATAAGTTCAGTTATCGTAGTGCCGTTAGCAAGCGCAACTTGATAAGCTGGCTCCCGATAGTCACTTGTTCCATATGCCGGATATTCCTGCGGTAACGTATCGAATGAGATGCTGCGATCTTCCGGAACCGGGTTAGGAGAGAACGAGCATCTTTCATGAAATTGTAAAATCGAAGCCAATTGCCCGGAACGGATGGGGCGACCCCAATAGACATGCGCCGGATAGGCATTTTGGACAAGCTGAATCACGTAACTCATCTGATTGTTTTTTAAATGGAAAATACCTTGTGTTTGTTCAAAAGTTATCTGCATAATATCCCTCCTGCTCCTTATTATCTTATTCTTTGCCAATCTGCACTATGGAGATTGTGCACATACATATGGAGAAATGTAGTTTTACTATAGTATTCCCTAAATCCAGCAAAAAAGGAGCAGCGGCGTAATAGCCCTGCTCCATTCCACAAACCCATTCATTTAGCCAAATTTATACGTCATACCGTAGCCACCTTTGGGGTAAACCCAATCGATGTTATGCGACGGACAGGCAATTCGGCAGGTTCCACATTCAATACAGTTCTCAAAGGCGACAGTCGTAATCTTGAGTTTCTTTTCCCACTCGTACACATCCGAAGGACAAAAGTAGTTGCAATCCTTGGTTACACAACTCATGCAGGTCTGTTTGTCTTTAATAACGAGATGTGACTTGTCATCACATTTGTAACGAATCGTAAACAGCTTATCAGAAATGTCGCTTTGACTCATCCGTTCATCGCCCTCCATCCCTTGTAGCCTAGCTTCATCAAGTTCACAGTGCCACCTGCGGCGTTTTTGATCAGCTTCATCGCCATTTTTTGCTTATCCGCTTTGGCAATGCCGTCCACGAGGAACATGTTGTAAGCAGCTTCATTTAGCGCCCTAGGCAGCTTATCAAACAGGAGTTCAGGGTCCTGCTCCTTCAGGAACTGATGCATGCCCTTATACTTTTGCAAATCTTTGTGCACAAAGGATATGCGTATTTTTTGATCATAGGCTTGCAGCGAAGCGGCGGTGTAATCCCCGCGCCCTTTGGCCTCTACAATCGCTTCGCCAGCCAATCGGCCAGAGGTCATCGCCAAATTCGTGCCTTCCCGATGAACGAAATTGATAAGCTGCGCAGCATCCCCGCAGACGCACCAGCCATTGCCAGAAAGCGGAGGGATCGAATGAAAGCCGCCTTCGGGAATCAAATGCCCGGAGTACTCCTTCGTTTCCCCGCCCTGTATCAGCTTGCGTATCATAGGATGCTGCTTCACCGCGTCTAAGACCGCATAGGGCTTCACTTTTTTATCACGCAAATGGTTAACCATCACGCCAACGCCCAAGGAAATAGTTTCTTTATTCGTATAAAGGAAGCCCATCCCCGCCATGCCGAGCGAAGTCTCACCCATGAATTCAATCGTCACGCCTTCGTCACCTTCCAGTCCGAAGCGGTCCTCGATTTTCTCCTTAGGCAGCGCAATCACTTCTTTCACGGCAAGCGACACTTGGTCCGGCGTCCATTCCTTATGAATGCCCATGGCTTTCCCTAGCAAGGAATTAACGCCATCAGCGATGACAACAACATCTGCATACAAATTCCCATCTTCCCGATCCGTCTTCACGCCAACAATCTTATCGCCTTCCCGAATAACATCCAGCGCAACGGTTTCGTACACAGGAATGGCTCCARCGGCAACCGCTTTATCGGCAAACCACTGGTCAAATTTGACCCGCAGACCCGTAAAACAGTTATAAGGCTCCTTGTACGCCTCATTGCGGTGACCGAACGTCACCATAGACTCTTTGCCCATCATCCAAATGCGCTGCTCCACAATGTAGCGTTCCATCGGAAAATTTTTCTCATTCCAGAACTCGGGAACGAGCTCCTCAATTTGCTTCCGGTAGAGGACGCCGCCGAAAATGTTTTTGGCACCTGGGAACTCCCCCCGCTCCAGGAGTACAACAGATAACCCGGCTCGCGCCATCGTTAAGGCTGCTGCTGCACCGGCTGGGCCTCCGCCAACGACTATCGCATCAAATTTTTCATTCATTTAGCCTCACTCCTTTCCAGCGTTGGTACGGAAGCGGTTGTATCCGCAGCAGGCTTGCCAAACAGCGTTCGGCGTTTTTTCACCTCTTGCGTAATCGCCGGAACCAGCTTGAACAGATCGCCTACCATGCCATAGTGAGCAAATTGGAAAATAGGCGCTTTCTCGTCTTTGTTAATGGCGACGACAACGTCCGCATGGCTCATGCCCACGGTATGCTGCACAGCGCCCGAGATGCCGATAGCGAAGTAGAGCTTCGGCCGCACAGTTGCACCGGTTTGGCCAACCTGGTGCTCATGCCCGATCCACCCCGCATCTACCGCTGCACGGGATGCGCCAACGACACCGCCAAGCGCCTCCGCCAGCTCAGCGAGCAGCCCGAAGGGCTCAGGGCCGCCTAATCCACGGCCCCCGGCCACAATAATCTCGGCGTCCTCGAGATTCAGCTTGCCGGTTTCGTGCAGGAAGTCCAGCACCTGAGCGGCAATCTCTTCCTCCCGCATCGCCGCCTCGATCGCGACGATTTCGCCTTGGCGCGCCGTATCCTTCGGCAGCGCCTGAAACACGCCGGCCCGCGCCGTCGCCATCTGCGGCCGGTACTGCTTGCAGAGGATGGTGGCCATCATCTTCTCGGAAAAAGCCGGCCGGCTGGCCAGCAGCAGCCGCGATGGTGGCGGCTCCACGTCGAGYTGCGTCGTGTCGGCCGTAAGCCCCGTTGGCAGGTGCGTCGCGATGGCGCCTGCCAGATMACGGCCCGTGGCTGTCGCGCCGAACAGCACGATCTCGGGCTTTGCCTCCTCGATCAGCTTCAAACAGACCCGGCTGTACGGCCGGGTTCGATACGTGCGAAGCTCGGGGGCTTCGCAGAGGAACACCCGGTCCGCGCCGTAGTGCACGGCTTCATCGGCGAGGTGGGCTACGCCCTCGCCGATGACGAGCGCCATGAGCGGCGCGTCCAGCTTGGCAGCCAGCTTCTTGCCTTCGCCCAGCAGCTGCCAGGACACTTTTTTCGCTACGCCGTCCCGCTGCTCAACAACGATTAGTACTCCCCGATAAGCGGACCAATCGGGCATTGCCGCTTCGGCCTGATCCGTCGTTTGTTCATTGGCCATTGTGACTTCCTCCATTCGTTACATTTTTCTTACAGGTTTCGGTTTGTGTTTTGGTTTTGCGTTTTGTGTTTCTCGTTTTTGGTTTTTGGTTTTTCGTTTTGCGTTTTGCGTTTTGAATCTTACGTCTTCCTTCGCGTCGAGATCCTACGGCATTTCCTAAGTCCAATCAAGCAGCGTCTGCATATCCTTCGTCATCAGCTGGTCAGCGAGCTGCGCGGCTGCTGCTTCGGGCGATTCATAAGCGATCATATTGGTTTTAACAGCTTTCACTTCAGGCACCCACGTTTTTGCAACGATCGTCGGGGAACCTTTGAGTCCGATTTTCGCCCGTTCCAAGTCTGGGAAATCCGCCGT
Organism: Paenibacillus sp. 01T422; assembly: GCF_056398785.1. NCBI lineage: Bacteria > Bacillati > Bacillota > Bacilli > Caryophanales > Paenibacillaceae > Paenibacillus > Paenibacillus sp. 01T422. Next base: position 6,312 of record NZ_JBFTQB010000084.1, read on the forward strand.
CGTCCACACGGTTGGCTTGTAACGTGCCGCTCGAATCATGCCTGGAAGCGAAGCTCTTCGAACCTTGTTTAATTCCTTAAGCGCAGTGATTAACACAGGCATGCTTGTCTCAACAACTTCGATACCGTCTTCCAAAAGCCGGTGCACGCGAACCTTGCGATTCTGCTCATCGACATCCACCACTTTGTTCACATACGTGAGCTGTTCCAAATCCAATCGGCAAGCGACCCCTGGTCCGACTTGGCCCGTGTCGCCATCCAGTGTTTGTTTCCCGCAAAAAACAATGTCCACCGGCCCCCATGTCTCCGCGATTTTACGAATTGTCCGCGCAACGACATAGGAAGTGGCCAGTGTGTCCGCTCCAGCAAAACCGCGGTCCGTTACCAGCACGGCATCGTCCGCGCCAAGCGAAATGCACTCTTTCAAGCCTTTCTCCGCGGGAGGTGGCCCCATGGTGACAACGGTCACTCTGGCCCCGGTCTCATCCTTAATGCGGAGCGCCTCTTCCAACCCATGCATATCATAAAAATTCACAATGCTGGGTACGCCTTGACGAATAAGCGTATTATTTTTCGGGTCGATGCGAATTTCTCTAGAGTCAGGTACCTGCTTGATACACACTACGATATGCAGCATCTCTGCACCCTCCTGTTTCTTCGGGGGACTTTTATTACACCGTTTGACAAAACACCCGCAATGCTTGTCATCATTGTGAAAATTGTCACTTAAATGACGTGTAGAAATCGCTTTCATTGTAAACTTGATCATGCAACAGCCTACAACAATATATGCAAAATGCTATCTAACATGACACTTACTTTTAGCTTGGACTATAATCCTCGCCATACAAAGCCGCTGATGAAACTAACAGCCGCGAAGAAAGATTACTCGAGGGGTCGATTCATTTAGCCGCCTAAACTGAAATAGATGGAAAAGCTACAGTTATTCTGGGCTGCACTGCAGCAGGGAACGAGATAGCAGTAGAAACTCCATCTAAATCGTCGATACATACCGAAATCTTCCATAATTAGCGAGATTAGTAGTAGAAATGCCAGTTAATCCGATAAAAGTGGATCAATCGAGGAAAATAGCAGGAGTAATCGGCGTTAGAGTGTTTGCTGTATGGGGTATGACATGAAAAAAAGGCTGATCAGGATTACTCCTGACCAACCTTCTAAACACTATCGCTATTCATCTTCCGGCTCAACCTCATACGTGCATACAAACCGCTCAACACCAGGGTATTTCTCACCAAGACTGCGAATCACGAAGCCGATGCTCCGGTAAAATTGAACCGTTTCCTCATCCGTCTCCGCCACGATTCTTAATGGGTGCATCTCTTCAATAATTTCGAGTATGATGCCCCGCCCGAATCCAACTCCTCTGCTATGAGGATCAACCGCAAGATGATGAATGGTCATTTCCTGTTCATCATTGATTCGAAACCCGATAATTCCGACAAGAATGCCTTCTGACTCATAGCCATAAAGCCACATGTTCGAATCCGTCTCGTATCGCTTCATCGTCTCTTCCAATACATCTGGATCTGGAAATACGCTATAACTGAGCAGCTCCTGAATAAGGTTCTCCTGAAGACGGGATTTCACGTCAATTAACACTTACAATCACTTCTTTCTCTTCTTCATCTGTCATCTATACATAATCTAACAGACTTAACAGCTTGTCAATGTGAGCTGTTGGTTTAACGCCTTTTTCCATCATGAGCGGCACCCCATTGCCATAACTGATAAAAGGAATCCCTGCTTCTCCAGCTGCTTGACCGTCAATCCACGAATCACCCACGGAAATCCACTTATTTGCTTCAATTTCAACATAATGCCTCAGTACAAAGGAATTGCCTGAGGGCGAGGGCTTCATCGCCTCCATCTGATCTCTTCCGACAATCAAATCAAATCGGTCTTTGATTCCCGTGGTCTCCAGTGCTCTAATGGCGGCGGCGTAAGAGTTATTGGTCACAAGCGCTAGGATATAGCTTCCCTGAAGCCTATCCAAAAGCTCCTGCGCACCAGGCTCAAGACCTGCTCCTTCCATACCTGCAAGCTCATAGCCTTCAGCAATCTGCAAGGCGGCAGCCAGCACTTCATCGGATGCTCCCTCCTCTTTGACATGGGCAAGAATTGTTGATGTTGTATGCGACTCTATCGAAAACTCAAGTGATAACAACCCCTCATTGATCAAAAAGCGGGCAATCGCATGCTTCATTGCAGGAAAATCAATATGGGATTGAAGAAGCGTATTATCCATATCAAAAATAATGCCATAAATCGCGTTCTCTTTGTGCGACAGCGCTTCCATCTCCCTATATCAAGATTTAGTGTATTTCGACACAATTCGATTTTAACTACCATTAACCGCTATATACACGTCATTGACTGACAACTATAATAAAACCACCGAAGACTGGCACACCATCAATCAATGAGAGGAAACGGATATGCATCTTGCAGAAACTCATCGATATAGTTTATACCTCATCCTTCTAGCATTCGTCATTGTTCTGTTAGCTTCCTACACAAGTCTGAAATTGGCAAAAAGAATTGCTGATTCTAGTCCCTGGCAACAAAAGTTATGGATTATTAGCAGTGCTTCAACTTTAGCCGTAGGCATTTGGTCTATGCATTTCATTGCGATACTAGCCTGTCCCTATCCGGCATTTAAGAGCTTCGATATTGCGATCTTATTTACATCGCTGGCTATCGCGGTAATTGGTTCCATCATCGGCTTTATTGTCATGCACTTTGCCACATTCGAATTCCCTAAATTTCTGCTCGGCGGAACATTTATGGGATTGTCGATAGCCGGTATGCATTACATGAGTATTAGCTCCCTAAATCAAGTGGAAATTCACTATACGCCAATTCCATTCATCATCTCTATACTTATTGCAATCATAGCATCAATAACAGCTTTATACCTATCTACTTACGCAAAACAAAAAGTGTTCTCCAGCGGATTTGCCATCAGCTTAACCCTTATAGGCATGCATTTCATAGGGATGTCTGCGGGTAGTATGACATATCCAGATAGCAGCATGTTCTATGAGCATGATCGTGCGAGTATGGATAGTTACGTACTCGCTTTGTTGATTGCTTTTGGGACAATCATTTTTCTATCCATCAACTTGTTCTATTCCATGAAAATCGATCAGAAGCTTGCCGAACAATTTGCTCTCAAAGCGTCTCTACTGGATACAAGTATCGACAGCATCATGGTGTTTAATAGCCGGGGCTGGATTATTGAATGCAATTCGGCGGCGTCCGCTGCGTTTGGATATACCCGTAAACAAGTTATGACCCTGACTATGTTTGACTTTCTATTTCCTTTTGATCGTAATGGCGAAGCGGCTGCTTCTTTGTTCCAGCAGCTTTCACGGCAAGACGCTGCTTTGCTCGGCAAGCGAGTCCAAATGTCCGCTTATCGTGCAGACCGTTCCGAATTTCCRGCTGAGATCACAATCACTGATTTTCAGTTTAAAGGAAAGCTGATGTTTGCGGCAACAATCCGGGACTTGACGAATCAGAAACGCTCAGCTTCAGCCTCTTAGTCTCTTGAATAGACCTAATCATCACGAAGAACCTGAGGCGCTGCCTCAGGTTCTTCCGTCATTCTCGTGTTCCTTGGCTTAAGCTGCCTGTTTGGATGGGGACTTAATCAGAAATGGAATAAACATAGAAATTAAACTGATAATGAAGCCAAAGACGAACATACCATGGATACCGCTATAAAAAACAGTCGCTTTCGTTAAAATCGCCCCCATGATGGTCACGCTCACGGCCGTGCCGATATTACGCGCGAACAGCTGCAGCGAAGTAGATATCCCTTTCTGGTGCGCCTCAACAAGCTGCTGTGAACCAATGGTTGAAACCGTGAAGATGAGTCCATAGGCAAGCCCCAACATTGTCATCGTCGCAAAAGAGTACCAGAAGGCTGTTTTTTCACCCATAAAATAAAGCATGATAGCCGTAATCACAAGCAAACCATTCCCCACGATCAACAGCGGTTTATAACCATATTTAAGTACCCATTTCCCGCTTGGTACAGCAACAACCATCCAGCCAATCGACGTTCCGAGAAGAGCAATACCACTCACAAATAGCGAATATCCTTGATTTTGCAAATAAAGCGGAATAAAACTTGAAGTCCCGAATAGAGCTGCACAGGAAATGAACGAGACTGCAATCATAATCGCAACTGGCCGGTTCTTGAGCAGATTCAAAGGAACAATCGGTGCGCTGTGCCTTTTCTCATAGAAGAAAAAGGCAACCATGAATAAAGCACCTAATGCTCCGTATATGTAATTGTATTGCTCAACCGTTGTCGTGAGAAGCAGCAGCGAAATCCCCAAAGCGAACAGCACGGCGCCGCCGTAATCAACCACTGATTTCTTCGCTTGATACACTTCTTTATACGGCTTCAAAGCTAAAAGTGAAACCAAACAAATCGGAATATTAACGAAGAATATCCATCGCCAGCTCAAATAAGTCACAAAAAATGTCCCTAATAACGGCGCTAATACAGCCGCTAGCCCCCACATCGCTGTGAAAAAGGCCTGCACTTTCCCACGTTGTTCCACCGGATAAATATCTCCCGCGATAATCGCAGGAAACGGCATCATCACGCCCGCGCCAATCCCTTGGACGGCTCTAAACAAGATCAACTGCAGCATGCTTTGAGATAAACCACAAAGTACGGACCCTCCAAGAAACAAGAGGATTCCAGCGGCATAAATCCTTTTCCGACCAAATAAATCGGATAATCGGCCTGCTAGCGGAGCAAGAACGGTGGAAAGTACCATATACGAGGTAAATGCCCAGGCAAATAGGTCACTACCGCCAATTTCCTTCACAATGATCGGCATCGTTGTATTGGCAATGGTCGTATCCATAGATGCCACTAGCATCGCTAATACAATACTGACCATGACCGTTGTTCGATTGCTTCGATTACTACTCATCATATTTTCGTGTACCTCCTACGCTGTCTCCTTCATCACATCCATATATTGTAACTGATTCGCTATCTAATGAATAGCGTGTTTAGAGATTTGGTTGCTGCAACTCAAAACTGCTTCAAAAAACTTCTTTACATATGGCTAACCCATATAATAAAATTAATCCAATTGAATTAGTGGGTAATTGAATGGGGACATGACTACATGACTTTAAGTATTTTGTTAATGGGTGTAATTGTTGGTTTTTTGGTTGGATTGACAGGTGTTGGCGGAGCTTCGCTGCTCACCCCCATCTTAATCCTGATCGGTATTCATCCTTCTATTGCCGTCGGAACAGACCTCGTCTATAATTCCATCACGAAGCTTTTCGGCACGATTCAGCATTGGCGGCAGAAAACAATCGATTTTAAACTTGTCAAAATGTTAGCAATGGGCAGTATTCCGGGCGTTATTGTCGCAGTCATTTTTCTGAAATTATTCAACTCGTTTTATAATAATCAAGAAGTCATTATCAAACACGCACTCGGCTATGTCTTGATTCTGGTTGCTTTTGCCACCTTGTTCAAAGTTTTCTTCGGCCATAGAATCAAAGAAAATCGTTGGCAGATCAAAAGCTTGGAGGAGAAACGCGGTCTAACGATCACCATCGGTGTTCCGGATGGTTCCTGCACAACTCGTGGGAACAGATATCGCTCATGCATTTTTTCTAGCAACAACTGCAGGTATCCTGCACGCCAGCATGGGGAATGTCGATTACAAGCTCGTCATCAATCTTCTGCTTGGCTCAATCCCTGGTGTGCTGATCGGCAGCATGCTTTCCACCAAAGCACCGACCAATGTCCTGCGGACAATTATTGCCAGCCTAGTATTAATTAGTGGCCTTAAATTAATATGACAATGCCAAAAGCGCCCGAATTTATTCGGACGCTTTCTGTATTGTCTTTTGATCAATTCCTGAGATTCCCCGGGAAATAACATTTCCTTAGCGCAACGTCATGTCCTTGGTGAACCATAATTTATAGCTCAGTATACTTAAAATAATTCCTGTCATTGCCGCCGAAGCTGTGAATGCAAACAATATCAAAATCTGATACCTAACCGCTTCAATCGGACTCGAACCCGCAATAATCATGCCTGTCATCATGCCAGGCAATTGAACTAATCCAACCGTCTTCATACCGTCTATGGTAGGAATCATGCTGGCCTTAACAGAGCGCTGCAGCGCTTGTTGGATGGCCTGCTTCGGTGTTGCACCAAGCGCAAGAAGGGCATCAATCAATTCGCGGGAGGACCCTACCTCACGGTTCATCTGGTTCAAAAACAATCCGCAAACAATCATAGAACTCCCAATCGTCATCCCGCTGATGGGAATTATGAATTGCGTAGTTGGTTTGATAATTTGGAAACCGAGCATAAGCCCCATGGTTAGAACTTCCGTTACAGCAATTGCTGCTGCTACTCGCCAATGTATTCCTTTTAACCCATTAGCACGTTTGCCCGCATTGTGTGTAGCTATCATAATCATAATCGCAATAATTCCTGTAATAAGTCCCAAATGCTCGGTTTGAAAAACAAAATGAAGCACATACCCTATGAATAATAGCTGCAAAGCGCCACGGATGGTTCCCCAGGCAATGTCCTTCTCAAGCCCAAGCTTTTGCCATTTGGATAAAACCATCGTAATCATAATGAAAGTAAGCGTAAAGCCCAAAGCAACTGCTGACATAATTACTCCATTCCCCCTTGATCAAGGGATAAAGGAGTTAAGTCGTCTGTTTTCATTGTTTCTAACAACGCTCCGTTCTCCAGATGCCAAAACCGATTGGCCACTCTCACGGCTTGCTCATGCTCATGAGTCACCCAAATAAGCGCTGTTCCCATTTCTTCCTTCCATCTCATTAGCATTGACTCCACCGCTTGTTTGCTCTGTGCATCCAGCGCAGAGGTCGATTCATCAAGTAAAAGGATATCAGCGCTGAGCAGCATAGAACGCACGAGCTGAACACGTTGTTTTTGTCCACCGGACAATTCTGCCGGGTTCTGAGACCAGCTCAGATCGCCCAACCCAACCTCATCCATTAGTCTCTTTGCCAGAGGCTGATCAAACTTGCGCTGATGAAGCTTGCTCACCAAAGCTAAGTTGTCTTCCACGGTCTTCGGCAGCATGGCCGGTTGTTGAGGCACATAACATACTCGTTTCCGCCATTCGCATGGTCCCCAACTATCGAAAGAACGTCCATGTAAAGATAAACGACCTCCGTGAATATTGTCTAAAGCGGCTAAAACTCGCAGTAGCGTACTCTTCCCTTGCCCGGAGGGTCCTTGTATTGCTATGACATCTTTGGGCTTTACATCCACACTGATTTGTTGAAAAAGCGGTGTGCTCCCGCCGTTTGGATGATTCTTATGTACATTTTCTATGACTAAATAAGGCTGCAGAATTTCTCACTCCCTAGATGATTTAACGCTTATGATCACTAAATTATATCATAGCTGCTATCCCACGATGTCATTTACCCATTTTTTTCGCAAAAAGGCACTTGCCTACACAGCCCCAAGTCGTTTTCGTAGATGACCAGAATCAGGTACTCAGGGTCGAAGAGCATGATGTGGTCATCCAAGAGCAAGAAGTGAAGTCCTATGAGTAACCTCAGTACCAGCAAGTGGACGAAATACAAGTTGCTCCGCAATTCGGAAGAGCTCCGAGCGAACCTCCCGGAAACTGCATGGCTGAAGGAATCCACCTTCTGGCGTATGTTAAATAAATACGACCAGGTTATTATTAAGCCTACTGGCAGCTATGGCGGACATGGCGTCATTCGAATTAAAAAATTAGCGGCTTCCGAATATGAGCTCCAAGACGGGGCAAAAAAGAAACGATTTAGCGATCAAGCGCAAGTAAATGCCTTTCTCAAAAAGAAAACCGGCAAAAATTATATCGTTCAGCAGCGAATTCCACTCGCTACCGTTAATGGACGACCTTTTGATCTACGCGTTATGGTACAGCGACGCCCTAATTCGAAGTGGCAGGTTACAGGTAAACTAGCCAAAGTCGCAGGTAGAGGCTTTATCGTGACGAATATCCGCATGAGCAGCGGAAAAGTTGTATCGGTGGAGCATGCGCTTAAACACYCTCAGCTTAAAATCATGCGATCTGGCGATCTACTCACACAGCTCGATAAAGTCGCACTTAAGAGCGCTGCCAAGCTTGGACCCTCCTATCGGTGGGTAAAAACGATGGGGATCGACATGGCTTTTGACAAAGCAGGGCATGTCTGGATCATTGAGGTCAACTATGCGCCGATGCTGGAACTGTTTTTGAAACTAAAAGATAAGTCAATCTTCCGCAGAATCAAGTCTTTTCACAAAAAATAAATAACAAACGCAAGAGACACAAGCCGTCTCCATCTTCTCTCGGCTGTAATAATCTACATTAGAGTTTGCATATGCGAATTCATACTAATCAACTATTCGTTTTCCCGCTGAAAACGGCGAGGAGGCCCAGAGATGAATCAATTGGGGCTTTATTGCTCACGATGTTCGGCAAAGCTCCCTTTTCGCTATCAAGACATGAAGTGTACTTGTGGCGGCACATTATTGGTCGATTACGACTTGGAGCGCTTGAGTCAAACATTCAAGAAGGAAGCATTACAGACTCGCTACCCATCCATGTGGAGATACAACGAACTGCTTCCGGTGAGCAACCCGGATTGTATCATCACGTTAGGCGAAGGCTGGACCCCACTAGTACGGTTACAGAATTGGGAACAAAAGTTGCCCATTAGGCAGCTTTGGATTAAACGCGAAGAACAGAACCCGACGGGAAGCTTCAAATCGCGAGGTTTTTCTGTTGCCGTTTCTCTGCTGAAAGAATCGGGAGCAACCAAAGCAGCCGTTCCTTCCAACGGCAATGCCGCTGGCGCGCTCGCTGCCTATGCAAGCCATGCCGGGATTGGGGCGTCCGTATTCATCCCCTTGGATTGTCCTCCGCTCATCGTAGAGGAGTGTCCTCTCTATGGAGCGGAAACCTTCCTTGTGGATGGCTTAATTCATGACGCCGCAGCTATTATCGAAGCAGGCAAGCAGGAGCAAGGCTGGGTGAATGTCGGCACCTTGAAAGAGCCTGGGCGCGTAGAAGGCAAAAAAACAATGGGACTCGAGCTCGCCGAACAGCTAGGCTGGACGTTTCCTGATGTTATCATCTACCCAACCGGTGGAGGCTCCGGAATTATTGGCATGTGGAAAGCATACCATGAGCTCAAAGCGCTTGGTTGGATCGACGGACCGATGCCACGGTTCGTTTGTGTGCAAGAAGAAGGCTGCCAACCCATAGTCGACGGGCTGCTGCCGCAAGCAGCCACGGATCAGGCAAGAGCAGCCAGTGAGCCCAGCCCGACAGGCATGCGCGTGCCTCAGCCGCCTGATTTGCCTCTGATCTTGGCAATCGTTAAGGAAAGCGGTGGTACAGCGCTAGCCTTATCCAAGAGCCAGATCGCCGATGCAACGCGTTCTTTAGGCGCTCAAGGCATTTCCTCATCGCCAGAAGGCTCAGCGACCTGGGCAGGTCTGATCCAGCTCTGTGACAATGGCTGGCTGCGTCCAACCGACTCCGTCGTTCTGTTTAACACTTCGCATG
>NZ_JBFTQB010000085.1:0-11921 GCF_056398785.1 Paenibacillus sp. 01T422
ATGTTTTCCTTCGTCAGAAGCTCATCTTTCTCCATCCGGTGAAGCGTGGGATAGATCGTTCCGTAGCTGGAGCTATAGAAATAGGAATATAAAGTTTCGAATAATTGTTTGATTTCATAGCCAGTTAACGAACGATCCATTAATGTTCCTAAAATGACGTCCTGACTGTTCATGGTGAGATCTCCTCCACAAATGGTTGTATTTTATATTTCGATTGTTAATATATCATGCTGATATATGTCGTGTCTATATATAAAAATCCGGCTTTTTGAAAATAAGATCCACGAAATTATAAAAAGCTGCCCAAAGTCATCTCTGACCTCAGACAGCTTATTCGAATTCCTACCAGAACAACTCCCCGTGCCCTAACAGCCGGGATAAGCCTTCCACAAAGTAATAATCGCCGTAAATCAGCGGCACATCCACATTCTTGCCCTCCGGATAATGGCTCGTCCCATGAAGAATCAGCCCTTCCTCCGTCTCCGAATCCCACGCGCCATAGTTCGTGTAGAGCGAGTGCAGGATGCGTTCGCCCGCTTGACGATACAGACTGCTTTCTTGACCAGTAACCTGCTCTGCGATCAAAAGCAAGCCGCAGGCCGCACAAGCGCCTGCCGACGTATCGCGATAAGCTGTGATCCCCTCCGGCAAACGGAAGTCCCAATGCGGCACATGATCCTCCGGCAAGTTGGCTATGAAGAAGTGCGCTGCGCGCTTGGCGGCATCCAGATAACGCTCATCTCCCGTATGGAGATGACTGAGCGCCATGCCGTAAATCGCCCACGCGGTGCCGCGCGACCAGCCGGAATCAGGTGCGAAGCCCTGTCCGCCTTTCACTTCGAGCTTCACGCCCGTGTGCGGATCGAAGATCACGATATGGTTCACAGAACCATCCGGGCGAATGAAGTGCTCTAGCGCCATATCGGCATGCCGCATGGCGATATGCGAGTACCGCGGGTCTCCCGTTGTCCGGGAGGCCCAGTGGAGCAGCGGCAGGTTCATCATGCAATCGATGATGGCCCAGCCGGCATTGTCTTCCCCTTCGCGCCACGGGTTCCAGGCGCGAATATAGTTGCCTTGCACGTTGAAGCGTGCAGAGAGCAGGTTCGCCGCGAGCAAGCCGCGGCGCTTGGAGTCCTCCGCGCCCAGCAGCTTATAGCGTGCAACGCTCGTCAGCGTCCACATGAAGCCGATATCATGATCTAAGCGGTAATAATCCGCGATGACTTGATCGAGCTGCCCCTCACAGGACTCAGCCAGCAGCTTCAGCTGCTCATCTTGTGTGTCGCGGTACAGCAGCCACAGCAGTCCGGGCCAGAAGCCGGCGGTCCACCAAGACGCTGGCTCCAGTTGGTACTCGCCTTTCACACTGGCATGCGGGAAGCGATCTCCGATTCTTTGACTGGTTCTTGCCACTTTGTGAACCGTCTTGTCCCAAGCTTCCTGGGCCCAATCTAGTGTAGTACTCATATGATCACACCCTAAGTTAATTTTATTGAAACGCAAATCTAAATGCGGCATGAACTTTCAAGTTCGAATCGGTAAGCACACCAAGCTTTAACTTAAAATTCAATGCATAACATGTTTGCGGCTGATCAGAATGATTCACGTGATGAAGAGCCTCTACTTCCCAATCGAACAGGTCGTGATCATACGAAAGGTAGACTTTCGCTTCTGCTGATGCCGCTATTACAATTCGCCCATCCTCCGCTTGCTGCGGGTGGTGCCATGCCATGAATCGCTCCACGAGCACAGTTGGTGCTTCTGCGAACTCGTAACTGTCCGTCAGCTCTAGCGTCGGTGGCTCTGTTTTGCGCCAAATGAAGCGCCGCACAAGTTCATTAAGCTTATCAGTGCCATAGGCGCTGGATATTTCTAATGCCAAATCATCCTGCTTATCATTGCTGCTATGCATCAACACTACTGCCCGATGCTCCGCCCCAGCCTGTTGATACAAGCCGTCAATGATCGGAACAGAGTGACTCTGCGAGCCGTTGCACAAAATTTCATAACGTTCCGGTCCAAAATATTTCCGCGAATATTGCCCGCTCCCTAGATCCGGAAGCAGCGTTTCGCCTTGCGCATATAAGATGAAATGACCGATGTCATTATGATTATGCGGTTCATTATTATGCCCGCCTTTGGCTGCGAAAACGTAAGCTCCCTGCTCTTGAAGTTGTCTTGACACCAGCCACTGCGCATCTGGCAAATAATAAGCCGCTGTTTGCCAAGCGCTTCCCTCTACATCCTCTACGGACCAGAGCAAATTCCTTAACGCAGGCGCCCACCTGCTGCAGTGGTCATCGCGGAAACCTGCGCGCAGCGATAGCTCGGGATGCTCAATCTCAGGATAAAGCCGCTTCAAATAGCCGCTTAATCCCATGAAGATACCCGCCTCCCCTTGCGAGTCGGAGAAATTCACAACCTTCCTCCCGTGGAGGAAGYTTTTCTGTTGGAACAAGGCTACTTGCTGCACCTTGTCCGCTTGGAACCAATTGACGGCGCCGCCAGTACGCCGCAAGATCAAATCCGCGGCATAGGTGAAGTAGCCGAAGCCGTACTGCCAATACATGTACCCTTCGGTACATGCTCCGTCTTCTTCGAAGCCGCTTAGGTACGAAGCGAGCGCAGGAAAAGCTCGCTCCAGCACCGCGGCGAGCTCGTCCTCGTCCTGCAGCGTATAGATCGCTGCGGCGGCAATGGAGCCTCCGCAGACGGAGGCCCAGTTGTGAGTCGCGGTCTCCCAGTGGCTGGGAGCCTGCGTCACAAAGGGCCGCAGAATGCGGCGCAGCACTTCTTCGCGGATACGTACGCGGAGAAGTTGCGGCAGCGCGTCGCCGAGCAGCGCGCTGATTTCGCTGAGCGCGAAAGCTGTCTCCGCCGCGAACAGATCAATTGTGAACGACTCCGCGGAGTCGTTCATCAGCCCTTCCGCCGCATATTGCTCCTCTGCGGCGGACCTCATCTCTGGGCCATGCAAAATATGTGCAGGCAAACACCATGTATACTCATCCAAAATAGATGCAATTGTATCAGAAAGCGCATCCATATATGGGCTGTCTGCCCCATCTAACCAAGCTAATAATCCGAATGTCGTCAATCGATTACGACGGCGGAAATAAATAATCTCGTATTCCCTTCGAGATCCTGTTGCGGAGAAAAGACGGAACAAGGAGTACGTTAACTCAGGCATCGTCTCCTGCAGAAGCTTGTCCCCTTCATCTCGAATCTCCTTGATAAGCGGTTGGCTCTCTTTGCCTTGCAGCAAACGCGCCTTTACTTGCAAGGGTGTTTCCGCTGGAGACAGCAGCTGTGAAGGATGATTTCGCGCAGCCAGCAGTGCTGCTTTTACATTTTCCAAGTTCAAGTTGTCTACAGATACACTCACCGTAAATCGACCCACTTTCCCATGTCATGTGAAGGCGGCTAGCCTTCCGTCAGAGCAGACTTCCTGCATCTTACCATTTACAAACGATATATCTTTCATTATAAAGAATTAGAGGTCAATCGTTACCCTGTTATTTTGACTTTTTTGACTATTATCTTGACCTGTTTGACGCTATGGCGCAACATGATAGAAAGATAGCTATAGATACTAGAATTTACCGGAGAGGTTGGACAGACGAATGAGTCATCAAGCCGTACTAGGAAACGACGCTCCCAAGAGCCGGTTTCCGATTTCCCTGCTTTCTTTAACCGCTGGCGCCTTTGCCATAGGCATGACGGAGTTTGTGATCATGGGCCTTTTGCCCAATGTTGCAGAGGACTTGCATGTCACAATCTCACAGGCTGGTCAGCTCATCACGAGCTATGCCATGGGTGTAGCGATCGGCGCTCCGATTCTCGCTTTATTCACGAATAAACTGCCGCAAAAGCTGCTGTTATGCCTGTTGATGGGCGTGTTCATCCTGGGCAACGCCATCAGCGTCATCGCTCCGACCTATGCCATTTTGATGGGAGCTCGCATTGTGACAGCATTAGCGCACGGGACGTTCTTCGGCGTGGGCGGTGTTATCGCCGTGCATCTCGTTCGCCCAGATCGACGGGCGGCGGCCATCTCCATTATGATGGCAGGTCTTACGATCGCCAATATTATGGGCGTCCCGTTTGGCACTTTCATCGGGCAGCAGCTTGGATGGCGCGCCTCGTTTGGTGCTATTGTCCTGATGGGCATCGTCTCGCTCATCGGTATTTTATTCTTAATCCCGCGCGTACAGCAGGAGAAAAGCGTCGGTATTATTCAGCAGTTCCGTGCTATAACCCAGCCGAGGCTGCTGTTGATGCTGCTCATGGGTGCACTGGGCAGCGGGAGCTTGTTCGCGGTTTTCACGTATATCACACCACTACTGGAACAAGTGACGGGCTTCTCGGAGCATCGCGTTGCGTGGATTCTCGTGCTTTTCGGGTTCGGCGTCACCTTTGGCAATATCATTGGCGGCAAGCTTGCGGATTGGAAGCTCATGCCGGCTTTGCTGGGTAATTATGCGGCTTTGGCCCTCATACTTGTTATTTTCAATTTCACAGTTCATCTGCCCGTTGCTGCTGTCATTACCATTTTCGTCTGGGGAGCTGCTGCGTTCGGCATTCTGCCGGGTTTGCAGCTTCGCATTATGACGATGGCGAAGGATGCGCCAATGCTAGCTTCCACCTCGAACCACTCGGCGAATAATCTAGGCAATGCCAGCGGCGCCTTTATTGGCGGGTGGGTCATCACCCATATGGGGCTGACCTATCTGCCTTTGGCGGGTGCCTTGCTGCCTGTTGTGGGGCTGCTGATTGGCTTCATTAGCTATGGGTTGGAGCGGAAAGAGAAGCGCGCAGTCTCTAATAAAGGCGGGCAAAAGCTGGCGGATAACTCGTAGGCCAAACGGATTCGGACTTTTGCGCTTAACATGTAAGTCAGGTCATGCAGCGGAAGTCCTTAAAGTCAAACAGCGCTTTGGATCCAATGAAATTTGGGGGCATGTTTACCTCGCACCCCTCCACCACCGCTAATCTATGTTGCACTTTCTGCAACATATAAGTGGCATATACGGCACAAGCCTTCTCATTGCACAAAGTACAACCATTTTACCTAAAACGCCCATAGAATAGTCCTTTTGAGCGAAATCGTTGCACAAAGTGCAACGTAGAATGGACTAGGTGCTGGTAATCAGCTTTTTATTGCACATAGTGCAACGTAGAGTTGACTCGGTGCTGGAATCAGCCCTTTTGTCGCACAAAGTGCAACGTAGAGTGGTCTAAGTGCTGGAATCAGCCCTTTTGTTGCACAAACTGCAACGTAGAGTTGACTTTGTGCTGGAATCAGCCCTTTTGTTGCACAAACTGCAATGTAGAGTGGTCTAGTGCTGGTAATCAGCCATTTTGTTGCACAAACTGCAATGTAGAATGGTTTAAGTGCTGGTAATCAGCTTTTTGTTGCACAAAGTGCAACGTAGAGTTGACTAGGTGCGTGTAGTTTTAGCGTGTTGGTGGACGGGTGAGTTGGGGCCGAGCGTCTCTGAGTTCATTTGCCAGGAGCCACTTCTATTGGATGAAATCCAACGAAAAGGCGATTTGGGGTGCTTTTAGAGCCGGTTCGTTGGACTAAATCCAACGAGGTAATCGAATTGGCGCCGTTATGAGGCGGTTTAGCTGCGACTGGTTGGAATTCATCCAATGAAACTGAGGATTAATGTCGATAAAGCGTGTTTTCATTGGAATTCATCCAATGAAATTTGAAGCGGCGCGGAGGTGAGGTGGAAGAGGGCATGTTTACCTCGAACCCCTCCACCACTAATCTATGTTGCACTTTCTGCAACATATAAGTGGGATATACGGCACAAGCCTTACTCTCATTGCACAAAGTACAACCAATTTACCTAAAACGCTCATAGAATAGTCCTTTTGAGCGAAATCGTTGCACAAAGTGCAACATAGAGTGGTCTAAACGCTGGTAATCAGCTTTTTATTGCACAAAATGCAACGTAGAGTAGACTCGGTGCTGGAATCAGCCCTTTTGTCGCACAAAGTGCAACGTAGAGTGGTCTAAACGCTGGTAATCAGACCTTTTATTGCACATAGTGCAACATAAAGTGGTCAAAGTGCTGGAATCAGACCTTTTATTGCACAAACTGCAACGTAGAGTGGACTAGGTGCGCGTAGTTTTTAGCGTGTTGGTGGACGGGTGAGTGGGGCCGAGCGTCTATGAGTTCATCAGTGAGGAGCCATTTCTATTGGATGAAATCCAATGAAAAGGCGATTTGGGGTGTTTTTAGAGCCGGTTCGTTGGACTAAATCCAACGAGGTAATCGAATTGGCGCCGTTATGAGGCGGTTTTGCTGCGACTGGTTGGAATTCATCCAATGAAACTGAGGATTAATGTCGATAAAGCGTGTTTTCGTTGGATTTCATCCAATCCAATGAGGCTACCCGGCTCACAACTACAAAAAAAGGCATACCCACTAGTAGCTTACTACTGTGGGTATGCCTTTTTTGCATGCTAGTACTATTAAGGCCGCTGCGTTTCCGCGGAAACCGGCTCAATTAACTTTAATAGCTCAACGATATCCGCCTTATCAAACGTTCTATTGCCGTCCATATCATAGCGCACTGGCGTCACTGCAAGAACATTGGTGATATCCCAGAGCTTCTCCTCTTTTTGATAAAAGAGGGACACGATATGTTCGGTCGAAGCTGTACCGTCCAAGCTCACTACTTTTAGTTGGAATCGGTTCAGACCTTCCACGAAAGAAACAGGTTCGCTCTGACCGTTCGTCACCTCGATGCTTGCGCCCAGCTCGCCGCTCTGCGGATCCATCCGCTTCAGTCCGGTGCTAGTACCGGCTTCCATAGAAGCTGCGCGAAAGGTAAATGCCGAGTTAGCACCATGAACAACAGCCGCGATCCACGGTGTGGACGTTGGCAGCACTTTGCCATGGTCATTACCCGTGAGCAAAAGCAGCGCGAAGGCAGGCTGCACAACAACTGTCACCGCTTGGGACTCCGTACCATCCGTGATCCCACTTCTTTCGTACAGCGCCGTGTATCGGTGCGTGCCAGAGCTCACATCTGTTAAGCTAATTTCCGCGTTCCCGTACACATCGGTCGTTACCCGCGCTCGCTCAGCGCCATTCTCTCTCAACGAAATGTAGCCGGGCTGCGTCAAATCACCGATTAAGTTTCCTACGGATACAGAGAATTGAATGGATTCTCCAAGTTGAACAATTCCACTCGGATGATTCAAAATGAGCATGGTTCCCTGCGTATTCGGTTTGATGACTTGGGTGATCGAGGCTGACGTCTGCGCTTCGTGCAGCAGGTCAGGAACGTACGCGGCCTGAATAGAGTACGTTCCAGGCAGCAACGCTGCTGACGTAATTGAAGCAATTCCTGCCGAGTCAAGATTCATCGGAGTGTCCAGTAAATTGCCGCCGCTAAAAACAATATGGCCAGCAGAGATCTGCGACTCTCCATTCGTATTGGTCACATGTGCGGTAAATGTAAGGGGAGTTCCATAATAAACAGCCTCCGTTACTGAAGCGGTAACCACTACGGTAACAGGGATCGGCTTAATCTGCAGACTGCTGATGTTTGACGCCTCATTAAGATGCTCGTCATCCCCTAAGTAGTTGGCGACGACCGTATGCGTGCCAACAGCAAGCTGTTCGGTCTCCCAAGTCGCTGTCCCGTTCGTCAGCGTCAAAGCGCCCGGCCAATTACTAAAGCCGCCCGTACCTGAAAGTGTTACTGTCCCCGTTGGAACTGACCCACCGCTGCCTGCGTTAACTACTTGCACCATGACGCTCACCGTGTGTCCATAGGTGCTTTCGCCTGATTGAGGTGCCACTGACAGATGAACCGTAACCGGAGCTTTGGATACCGGCTGGGTGATGGGTTGTGATGCACTCGTGACATGGTTGCCATCACCGCTATAATCCGCCGTAATGACGAGATCGCCAACCGGCAGATCATGAGTGGCAAGCACCGCAGTGCCATTGCTGTCTAGTGAGACTGGCGCTTGCAAGTCGACACCGTTATTTTTAAAAGTAACTGTACCTGTAGGTTTGATACTAGGATTCGATGTATTTATTACCTGTGCGGTTAAAGTCGTCGTTTCGCCGACAGAAATCCCACCCGATGACGTTAGGGTTGTTGACGTACTTGCTTTATTAACGGTATGCCCGACAGCAGTTGATGGACTAACCGCATGGTTAGCATCTCCGCTGTACTCACCTTTAAATGAGTGAGACCCTGCCGGTAACTTTTCTGGCATCGTCCATTCAGCTAATCCTGAATTTAAGTTGACCGTGCCCAATGTGGTTGAACCATCTTTGAAAGTTACGGTACCACCTGGCATAATCGGGCTCCCATTGGTATTCGCTACGGAGGCTGCTAATGTCAATGAAGTTCCGTAGGTTGAAGCTGCTCCGGTCGCTCCTGTAACCGTCAAAGTTGAAGATGTAGGAATCTGATTAATTATCACTGGAATGGAGCTTGAACTATTAGCAGTATGTGTAAGACTTCCGCCGTAATGTGCTGTAATTGAATGGGTACCTACGTCTAAGGCGGGAGCTGTCCATGTTGCTGTTCCCGAGCTCATTGTCCCCGTGCCAAGTACTGTCGAGCCCTCTTTGAACGTGACGGTACCAGTTGGTCCAAAAATGCTTGCCAGGCCATTCGTTACGGTTGCCGTCAACGTCACAGAATTCCCATAAGTCGTGCTTCCAGCACTAGCACTAACCGCCACTACGGTTGGTATGCCTAGCACGGATTGCGACAAACTGCTTGACGTACTAGCGTAATGTTGACTGTCACCCTGATATGTAGCAGTAACTGAATAACCGTTAACCGGCAGCGACGACGTCGTGAAGGCAGCCATACCGCTTCCATTGACACTCATAGTTCCCAGTACATTGTTGCCTTCTCTAAAAGTGACTGTCCCCCCCGGCATAACCGAACTGCCACTTGTGTTGGCAACAGTCGCCGTGAAGGTAATTGGCTCACCAACGTAGATAAGTCCGGCATTCGAGGTTAGGGTGGTATAGGTTTGAATCTTATCAACCGTATGTACAAAAGTAGAGGTCTGTGAATTATGTATACCGTCGCCACTTGCGTAACTAGCCGTTATCGTATGTGTACCAACTCCTAGACCGGAAAAGGACATGGAGGTGTTGGCGTYGAAATTTTCAAGCTGCCCCCAAGATCGTGTTGTAAGTACATTGTCTTGTCCGACAAACGTAACTGTCTTAGCAATATTATCTACTCTGATGTCTGTAATGTAACGATTCCCCGGAAGCTGCCAAGACTTAACCAGAGTGTTGTTCGTGTCATATGCATACAAATAGTAATAGAAATTATTATTCGTATCGCTGTACGCCCAATAACTCAGCCCGCCCCACTCAATAACAGGACAGTCCGTGCAAGTGAACTTTAATCCTGCTTGCACAGGAGCAAGCCCTGAACTCTTATAAACAACTTTCGGCTCTGAAGGAACGAGCTCCTGCGGACCCCCGATCACTGTGCTTCCATCGTAGAACGTGACGCTCCCTGTTGGTGTCGCTCCACCGGCTGCACCGTCTGTCACAACCGAAGTAAATTGCACCGACTCGCCATATATGGACGAAGACGGGCCTGTTATCACTTGTCCTACTGTCGTAAGTGCATAAGCTGCAGGCTGGTACAAGTTAACCAACAACGCAACCAATAGAACTGCGCCAATCCATCGCAGCTTATTACCATTTTTCCGTTTCACCATCATTCCTCCGCCCTGCGTAACTCTAGTAAGTATACTAAATTTATCGGATCTTGGGTGTATAAAATGAATAGAAAAGCCATCTGTACCCCCGCTAATTAGCAGGTACAAATGGCTTTTCTCGTCTTATAAGTCAAATAGGACGCTCGATCTCAAACTGCTCTCCCAATTTCGCATAGGAGTGGCCTGCCAGTCGGCTAACCGGTCTCAATCTCTGAGCATCAATATGTCCCTTATCGTACAAATCATTGGCGATGTGAAAGTGCACCACTCTGCCGATCAGCAAATCCGCAGAAGGAGCGTCTTCTGTGCCCCCAAGCGGAATGGCTCGCTCTAGAACACATTCCATCCGAATGCTTGCCTCTGCAATGCCCGGTACAGCTACCTTCACACTTGGGACAGGTGTCAGACCGGCTAACACCACTTCGCTTTCGTCAGAGGGCAGGGCAGCTGCCGTTTGATTAATCTCATTGATATACGACTCGTCAGAGATATGAACAACGAACTCCCCTTTTGCGATAGCATTACGCGATGTATCTTTGCGCTGACCCTGACGCCGCTGCACCGACACTGCGACCATCGGCGGGTCCGTCGTCACAATCGTGAAGTAACTGAACGGTGCGGCATTAAGGACCTCCTCTGTGGAGAGGGTCGTTACAAACGCGATAGGTCTGGGAATAATGCTGCCGATCAGCAGCTTATAATTCTCCCGCTCGGTTTGATTCGAAGGGTCGATGGCAATCACAGACATCACCCCTTTACTTGTTATTTTAGACTAAATTTGCCTTAAACCAAGTCCCTGCCGCATCAACTTCCGATCTCGTCAATTGATGTCCGGCATTCTCCCAATGGACTTCAATCTCAGCTCCAGCCTCACCTAGCAACTTCTGCAACTCCTCGGTCTCTTCCGGTGAGCAGATCGGATCATTGCGGCCCGCCCCAATAAAGATTGGGGTGTCGGTCAGATCGGGAAGCTGGATGCCACGCCGCGGCACCATCGGATGATGCAAGATTGCGCCACGAAGCGCATCTGGGTAGTGAAACAACAGGCTGCCCGCAATATTGGCGCCATTGGAGTAGCCGACGGCCACCATATTTCGGCGGTCAAAGCCATGCTCTACGGCAGCTTCATCCAAGAAGTCATTCAGCTCTTTGGTGCGGAAGATGAGGTCCTCCTCATCGAAGATACCTTCCGCTAATCGACGGAAGAAGCGCGGCATCCCATTTTCAAGCACATTGCCTCTAACGCTTAATACGGATGAGGCTGGGGAGATAGCTTGAGCCAGTGGCAGAAGATCACGCTCCGTGCCGCCAGTGCCGTGCAAGAGCACGAGCACCGGGGCCGTTACATCTGTTCCTTGTTGGAAAATATGTTTCATTGTCCGCTTCCCTCCAATTCACGCACCGTGATCGGTGGCAGATTACGCTCGATTTGAGCACGGTTCGCTTCGAACCATTCTGGCAGCATGATTTTCTCGCCAAGCGCCTCAGGAGCTTCGTCTCTAGCGAAACCTGGAGGATCAGTCGCGATTTCGAACAGGATGCCGCCTTCTTCGCGGAAGTAAATCGCGTTAAAATATTGACGGTCCACAATCGGCGTAGGATGGTACCCGCTGTTCTGCACATGATTTCTCCATAGCTCATGCTCAGCATCATCTTTTGCCCGCCATGCGATGTGATGGACAGTACCCGCTCCGCCTGCTCCATACGGCATAGGAGTCACATGAAGGTCGATGATATTCCCAATATCACCAAATGATTTGAACCTGGCATAAGCTCCCTCTTGCCCAACTTTCTCAAGTCCCATTACCTGCTCAAGCAGCTGAGATGTTTTGTCAGGAGCCGTGCTGTAGAGAATAGCGCCACCGAAGCCTTTGATCGCTTTATCGGTAGTAATGCCACCGAATGTCCATGTGCTAGGAGCTCCTTGCTCACGCTCAACGATTTCAAGTTTCAACCCATCGTGATCTTCGAATTGCAAATAGGTCTCATGGAATCTTTCCGTTTTCTCAAAGGATACGCCGAATTTCGTCAGACGCGCTTCCCAGAAAGCGAGACTGCCTGTAGGCACCGCATACGTAGTGATTCCGACTTGGCCGCCACCGATACGCCCTTTGCGGGAACCGGCCCATGGGAAGAAAGTGATGATTGTTCCAGGACTTCCATGCTCATCGCCGAAGTAGAGATG
>NZ_JBFTQB010000086.1:0-11911 GCF_056398785.1 Paenibacillus sp. 01T422
GATTTCTACCATCCTTTCTCGCATCGTTATACTTGATAGTCAAGACCCGAGTAAAGGGAAAAAAAAGTATATTAATAATCTGCTGGACTTTGCTTGTGGTTCTGGTTCTCTTCTAATCAACGTTAAAAAGCAACTTGAGCCAAACAGCATTGGGCAGATATATGGACAAGAAAAGAATATCACGACTTACAATCTTGCTCGTATGAACATGCTCCTTCATGGATTCAAAGATTCTGAATTTCAGATATCTCACGGAGATTCATTATTGAATGATTGGGATATTTTCAATGAGATGAACCCGGCTAAAAAATTGGAGTGTGACGCAGTTGTAGCAAATCCACCTTTCAGTTACCGTTGGGATCCAAATGATACACTTGCTGAAGATTTTCGCTTTAAAAGTTATGGACTGGCACCCAAATCAGCAGCAGATTTTGCTTTTCTGCTTCATGGTTTCCACTTTTTAAGCGATAATGGCACAATGGCAATCATTCTGCCACATGGTGTGTTATTCCGTGGTGGTGCAGAAGAAAAAATAAGAACAAAATTGCTTAAGGACAATAATATTGACTCAATAATAGGATTACCGGCAAACCTCTTTTTCTCTACTGGTATTCCGGTCTGTATTCTTGTACTAAAAAAGTGCAAGAAATTTGATGATGTGCTATTTATTAACGCAAGTGATTACTGCGAAAAGGGGAAACGTCAAAATATCTTATTGCCAGAGCATATTGACAAAATAGTTGACACATATCAATATCGAAAAGATGATGACATAAAGTATTCTCGCCGTGTCTCCATGGAAGAAATTGAAAAGAACGGCTACAACCTGAATATATCCAGGTATGTCAGCACTGCTTCGGAAGAGGAAATAATTAACCTTGCGGAAGTAAAAGAGGACTTAGACCGGGTTGAAAGTGATATAAATGAAGCCAAGGAAAAACATAATCGGTTTTTAAGAGAGCTTGGGTTGCCGGAGTTGAAGTAATCTGGCGCACGATTCCTTTAACGGAAAAATGTTAGATAAACAAGTAAGATAGGAGGGCCACTCAAATAATGGGTGGCTCTTATTGCTGGAGGGCTAGTTCAATAATGCTGGAGACGAATACTTTGCATTTTAATTTCTAGACTGAATGTTAATGCTATTCCTTTATGGAAATTATTGGATATTGATTGATATTATCATATCAAAAAGATATCAATACGCCTTTGGATTTTAATCCGAGGGCGTTTTTTTGTTGATTTTTAAGCGTGGAGGAATTGAGATATTCTCCTCTATACAATTGATAGCTTCTTGCAAATTTGCTCGAAGCTTAGGACTTAACTGGTCATCGCCACGATTAAAAAGCCAATCAAGGCTAATTCCGTATGTATCTGCAATTTTCAAGGCTATGTCAGATGAAAGGCTCATTTCCCCACGCTCAATGCGACTAATCGTGTTGGATGAAACATCAATACTTTCTGCAAATTCGAGTTGTGAAAGATTCTTTTCTTCTCTTAATTCCTTAACGCGCCAAAGTAAAATATCTTTTTTACGCATATAAGCGCCTTTTTTGTCGTGCATTTTTTCGCTCCTCTCGCAGTCCGCTACCATTAATATACTATACAAAGTCGTATAGTGACAATATCGGGAAATGATGTCCTCAATTAGTCGTGTAGGTTCTCGTTATCGGAATATGGCTCCTTTACAATAAGGTTACGACATGGCCATGTTGAATTTATTTACAAGGTGATGAACACATAATGAAAATGCGTTTACTAGGTGCTAGGGAGCTTGACTTCAAGGCAAATGACGGTTCACAGGTAAAGGGAATGCAGCTTTTTGTAGCCTACACAGCGGAGAATGTCGTTGGCGAAATGAGCGATAAACTCTTTATTCGTGATGGTTTTGACCTGCCTCAATTCAAAGTGGGGGAAGCCATTGAAGTTGCATTTAACAACCGTGGCAAGGTGGAGAGCGTTAAGCCCGCCGTCAAGCAAGCTAGCCAATAACAAGCAGGACACCGCATCGGACGGATTTTCCTCCAGGAAAATCCGTTCGGTTGCGGTGTTGCCTAAGGGCTAGTATTACCCTTAGGCAACCTCTGTAGCATTGTCGCATTGTCGAAAATTGTCGAAACTATGCAATGATAAAGGATGGTGACAAATTGAAAGATACACAGTCACGCAAATGGCAAATTACGTTGAATTTCAAAAACAAAGAGCAGATAGACCATAAAGTAATCAAAAAGGTGCTGTCAGGAATCAAACCGATTCAATATTACTGTATGGCGGACGAGATCGGCTTGAAGGAACGGACACCCCATATTCATCTTTTCATCGCTTGTTCTTCCCCTGTGCGATTTTCAACTATAAAGCGACATTTCCCTGAGGGGCATATCGAACAGGCGAGAGGTAGTTGTGAGGAGAACAAGCAGTATGTGGAAAAATCCGGAAAATGGGAGGCTGACCCTAAGAGTGATACTGCCATTAAAGGATCATTTGAGGAATGGGGGGAACTGCCTGTGGAGCGCCCCGGTACTCGCTCCGACCTTGATTTCCTTTATCAACTTGTGAAAGATGGGAAAACAAATTTCGAGATTTTGGAGCACAATTCTGATTATCTTTTGCGGTTGACAGATATTGAACGTGTACGCCAAACGGTAAAAGCGGAAGAATTTCGCACAACTTTCCGCAATATGGAAGTGACATATCTGTGGGGGCGTACTGGCACTGGAAAGACCCGCCATATAATGGAAAAAGAAGGATATTCTGCAGTTTACAGAGTCTCAGAATACGAACATCCATTCGACAGCTATATAGGGCAAGAAACGCTCGTCCTGGATGAATTTCGTTCTCAACTTAAGATAAGCGAGCTTTTAAATCTGCTTGATGGATACCCTTTAGAGCTTCGGTGTCGGTATGCCAACAAAACAGCTTGTTTCACAAAGGTTTACATTATCAGCAATCTTGCTCTGCATGCTCAATACTCCAATATTCAATCTGAACAACCCGAAACGTGGCAAGCATTATTAAGGCGTATACACAGAATTGTTGAGTATCAACCAAGCGGCGAAGTGGTTTTTGAACAAATCACATTAAATGACAGAAAGGACGATTACAATGAACAACGTTTATCAAAATAATAAAATCAGACGTGAACGGAATAGATTAAGAAGAGCCGCTTACTTACGTTTCATAACAGGGATTAGACAGCTTACCACTATTCACATATGGAAAAATGTCTTTTTGGTAGCCTACTTGATAGTTGCTGCTTGTGCTTGGGCTTATCGTGGCAAGCTGCTGTTTGGGCTTGATAGTGCTTTCTCACTGTTTCCTGTACTCGAAATAGCGTTTGGCTGGCTTGTTGCCCTGTTATTACTGCTCGGCTTGCTGTGCCTCATATCTGTAATCGGAACGCCACAAAAAGCCAAATTGTATCAAGATCGTCTTATTAGTGCGGGCTTTACAAATCACAGTCACGAACCGCCTTTGCTTCTTGCAAGGTACAAACACCCAAAAAACCCCAAACTTACAATCTGGGAGTTTGATGAAAATGAAACCTCGCTTTCAACTTGGGAGAACAAGAAAGACAATATTAAAGGCGCTTTAATTGATACGATTCTCCATGTAAGGCAGAGCAGAAACGGGAGGCGTGTTATTCTTACAACCGTTTCCCCACGGTCCATGTTGCCGCCAATTCTACGCTGGCAGGACAACTACCTAAACAAAGAAAGATTTGAGCTTGTTTTGGGCGAAAGTCTAGTCGGGCGAGAAACAGTCAACCTTTCCAAAATTCCTCATATTCTTTTGGGCGGCTCTAGCGGCTCGGGTAAAAGCATTCTATTAAAGCTGCTTCTAATGCAATGCGTGGAAATGGGTGCAGAGGTCTATATTRCCGATTTTAAAGGTGGAGTAGATTTTCCCGCTATATGGCATAAAAAATGCCATATGTGCTTTGATGAAAGCGATCTTCTCGACCAGCTAACAAGTCTTACAGACGAATTACAACGCCGCAAGGCTGCTTTTCGTGAAGCAGAGTGTGCCAATGTTGACGAGTACAACGCCGCTACAAACAACTATCTAAAGCGTATTATCTTCGCCTGTGATGAAATTGCGGAAATCCTCGATAAAACAGGATTTTCCAAAGAACGAAAAGAGCTGATTTCACAGATTGAAAGCCATTTATCTGTCATTGCTCGGCAAGGACGAGCCTTTGGAATGCATCTTATAATTGCAACACAACGCCCCTCGGCAGATATTCTAAGCGGACAAATACGCTCAAATATTGACTGCCGTATCTGTGGCAGGGCGGATAATATCTTGTCACAAATTATTCTTGATAGCACGGTAGCCGCCGAACAGATACCAAAGGACGCACAAGGGAGATTCATCACTAATACAGGGGTAATCTTCCAAAGCTATCTATTTGATGATAGTGAGGCGTATTCGAGCTGGTCGCGAGCAATCGGAGGGTGATCCCAATACATGAGTGCGAAGGAGCAAGCCAATAACAAATGGCACGCATGGTTTTGGCCCACTAGATGAATCGGACAACTCTTGGCACTCATACAAATAAGACAGAGGTGATGCCAATGTCGAAGACGGAAACGATGATGGGGCAACCAATGACCTTTGAGAAGACGATTGATGGCAAGGGAAGCGTACGTGTGTTCGGGAAACTAGATCTAGATAAATTCATACAGCGGTTATTATCCTCGAAAGCTCTAGTCAAATAGGGCTTTTTCTTTGTGTTGCAATAAAGAAATTGTTTATAAACTCATGAAAGATGCAACTATTGATCAATTTAAGGCTGCTGGGATGGACGATCAGTACGTGATTCATGATAGGGCGCCATTCTATCAGAATGCGTCTGGCGTGCCATGGACGGCAGCTTACATACAGGCGAAGGGAGACCCCATAGCAGACCTCTATGAGGACATAGCTGCTGAGGAGAAGGCAAGAACCACGTATCAATGGCTAATTGATTTAACCGATGACGTCGATCTCCAGGATAGTCTGAAATTTCTCCGTGAGCGGGAAATCGTGCATTCCCTTCGGTTTCGAGAAGCCGTCGAAATTTTGAAGGATGATAGGATGCAGAAAAAGGTCTTTTGAGGATTTGGCGGCGCACCACCCATTCATACAGTAGGAAAGGTGCGCCTAAGAACAATGCAAGCTAGGGAGAGCATAGTTCATGCTGTACCGAATAACTAATTTTTAGTTGCTAGTAAGCCTAAGTATTCCTTCAACGCAATTGAAGTACTGGATAATCCGCTGGAAGAAGGAATGAATTTACTTACACTGAGTGCCTGTTTTCCCTGCGAAATATAGTCAGTTGGATAAGGGATTACATCCACCTTGAGTTTTTGAAACTGTTTGACGGAGCGGGCCATATGGAAGGCAGAAGTAACGAGAATGGGATGCTGCCAGCCATTTGTGGTTAACATGGCTTGGGTATGCAGCGCATTTTCCTCCGTATTGCGGCTCGTATCATCCAGAAAGATGGAAGCTTCAGGGATACCAAGTGCGATGAGATGGCGTTTGGAAATTTGCGATTCGTTGCCGGTGTCTGTGAAAACTTGTCCACCCGAGATGAGGATGGGCAGCTTCGTACTGCGGTACAGCTCTGCAATGGTCAGCACGCGGGCAGCTGTGTTCCCCGTTAAATATCCTTCGCCTTTGGTTAGCGGATCTGGTGTATCAAGTGTCGCGCCACCTGTCAACATGACAATAACATCCCCGGTCACCTGAGCCGGTGGGGTGTACCTACGTTCGATAGAATTTAGGAGCGCATTGCCGAAATAGGGCATGGAACAAACGCATAAGAGAAGTGCAGCGAGTCCGACAAGAAGAGTACCTATGTACTCTTTTTTTTGTTGCAGCCATAAGGCAATGCAGAAGAGCAGCAGAATGACAATCCCCGGGGGGAACAATAACGTATAGGCAATTTTGATCAAATAGAGCATAGGGATGATTAGATCCTTTCTTGGAAAAAACAGCTATTTGCGTTATTATGCTTTTTCGACAATGTTAGTGAATATCCTGCAAAAAATAAATAGAGGCTGCCCCGAAAGTCATCAAATGACGGAGGGACAGCCTTTTCAATTTAGCGGGAATTACTACTGCTATTAATTGGAGTAACGTAGCTAAATCATAAGTAAATGGAATTTCTCGACAGTCTGAGAATTTCCCGTTAAATATTGAATCACCATGGCGTGGCAAATGTCTCCCGCTTTAGGCTTGTAGTTCTTGACCACGAATCCATACGTGTTCGAGTTCCAGCTCAGGGCTGATGAGCAGCAGGTCTGCCTGTTTGCCCTGCGCAATCGAGCCATGCGACGCCTGCAGCTGCAATAGCCGCGCAGGGTTGCCGCTCGCGAAGCGGCTCGCGTCCTCGACGCTGACACCCACCTCGCGCACCATAAAGCGGAGCGCATCGATCATAGTCAGCGTGCTGCCGGCGAGCGCGCCGCCTTCCGTCAATCGGGCAACGCCCGATTGGACGGTAACGGCTTGCCCGCCAAGGTCGTACTGCCCGTCGCCGAGTCCCGCGGCCGACATGGCATCCGTGATCAGCAGCAAGCCATGCGGCTGCTTAGCCTTCACCACCAGGCGAATCGCTGCCGGGTGCACGTGATGCCCATCAGCGATGACTTCGCCGCTGATGCGATCGTCGGTAAGGACCGCACCGACGGTTCCGGGCTCGCGATGATGCAGCGGCTTCATCGCGTTGAAGGTGTGCACCGCATGCGAGAGCCCCACACTGGCTGCCGACTGAATGTCGGCGTAGGAGGCGTCCGTGTGGCCGCAGGCGGCAACGATGCCACGACCCTGCAGCCACGCGATCGTCTCATGGGCGCCCTCGACTTCAGGGGCGAGGGTAAGCTGTTTCACGAGCTGCGGAAAGCGCTCGTCCCAGTCTTGCAGCCAGGAAAGCTGTGGCGGCAGCATCAGCTTCGGATCTTGCGCGCCAGCCCACTTCGGCGAGATAAAAGGGCCTTCCATATGCACGCCAAGCAGCTGCGCATAAGGCATAGGCTCTTGCATGTAGCGGCTGACTTCGCCAAGGGCGCGGTCAATCGCTTCATGCGTTTGAGTCATTGTCGTAGCAAGCATGGCGGTTGTTCCGTTTTTGGCGTGAAAACGTGTAATGGTATCAAGCGTTTCGGGACTTGCTTCCATGAAGTCTGCACCGTACCCGCCATGCACGTGAACGTCGATGAAACCTGGCAATAACCAGCTGCCATTAGCATCAAGCGTTTCGGCAGCCGCATCGGCGGTGCTGGGATTCCACTGTGAGCTGCTTTGGACAGAAGCGATAACCCCATCTTTTAGATGGACAACACCTTGTTCAATGACGCCTTGTTCCGTAACGATCTTCGCTCCCGTAATGACAAGTTCGCTCATTCGAACAACCTCCCTGCCTCAGCATCAAGCAGAACGACAAGGTGTGGGTGAGTTTGCAGCAGAGTAGCTGGTACTTCTGTTGTAATTGGGCCAGTAAGTGCGCGATGAACGATTTCCGCTTTGTCGGCTCCGCGAACAATCAGAAGGATTGTTTTGGCTTTGAGAATCGTGCCTACGCCCATCGTTAGAGCGTGAGTCGGAACTTCTTCAATCGAGTTGAAAAAACGCGCATTCGCTTCGCGGGTTTCTTCTTTCAATTCGACGAGATGCGTTCCGCTGATCAGGGAATCATCAGGCTCATTGAAGCCGATGTGTCCGTTATGGCCAAGGCCAAGGATTTGCAAATCAATCTGCTTCGCATCTTCAAGAAGTTCATTAAATCTTGCACATTCCGCTTCCAGGTCAGGTGCATTTCCGTTGGGAAGGTGGGCAGAAGCAGCAGGCAAGTCGATATGTGAAAATAAATGCTGCTGCATATATGCGTAATAGCTCTCTGGATGATCCGTTGGCAAGCCGACATACTCGTCCAGATTGAAGGAAGTGACATGCTTAAAGCTGACGCGGCCTTTTTCATAAGCTTTCACAAGCTCTTCATAAATACCTACAGGTGTACCACCGGTGGCTAAGCCTAGAACAGCTTTTGGCTGCATTTGGACAAGGGATGTAATAATACCGGCTCCGGCCTCGTTAAGCTCTTGTTGATTTTGAAAAATATGAAGATTCATATTCGTGCTCCTCACTCTCATAGACAAGTTATTTGCATTTGATGCATGATTTATGAAATCATTTTGCATAAAAGTATCATTTTTCATTGTAATTCTACTCATTTCAATCATAACTGAATTCAATAGACTCGGCAACAGGCATTTTCCCAAATATGAACATTGACTTACATGGGTATGTTTGCCATTCTTAACTAAGATCATTACACGATTTATATAATTCATGATGGCGAAGGAGCTTGATGATGAGTACACAGAGAAACCTACCTGAGGCTATGTTTTTTGACATGGATGGCACGTTATTTCAAACCGAGACGATTCTACTGCCTGCTTATCATGCGACATTTGATGTGCTCAGAGAGAAGGGGCTTTTCACGGGAGAGACGCCGCCAGAAGAGAGAATCCTGGGAGCGCTCGGCATGCTGCTTGAGCATATTTGGCAGCGGGTTATGCCGGAAGCTTCTATAGAAGCGCGTCAGGCAGCCGATGAGCTGTTGCTTCAATTTCAGATGGAAGCGCTGAAGCAAGGGCAGGGGAAATTGTACGATGGCGTGGCTGAAACCTTGCAGGCTTTGCGGGACAGAGGTGTCCGCTTATTTGTGGCGAGCAACGGATTAGAGGACTACGTTGGTCATGTGACCGAGGCGATGGGGCTTTCCCTTTTATTTGAGGACCTGTACAGTGCGGGGAAATATCAAACTAGATCCAAAGTGGATTTGGTTAAAATAGCGCTCGACACGCATCAAATCGGGTCCGCGTGGATGGTGGGAGATCGTTCCTCCGATGTGGAGGCAGGACTTAAGAACAATCTGACCGTAGCTGCTTGTGATTATGCCGGCTTCCGAGAAGCTGGGGAGCTCGAAGGCGCACACATTCGAATTCGCAGCTTTGCTGAACTGCTGGAATATGTTTAAGATGAAGTTGTCGCAAACCTGGCTGGCTGGGCATACACTATAGCACATTGACAGATAAAGGTGCTGATTAGAATGCCTTCTTTTGTAGGGATATTCAACATTATAAGGAACGAAGGAAACCTGGTGAACGGTGATACGTTAGTGATTGCGCCGACAAGCGCAGCCAAAACGTATTCCGGCAGCGGTGGCGGTATAACAGGAGATTTCGCCGTTTCTAATGTTCTATTTAGCGCGACGATAACGCTGGATCCGGATGTTGTGGAAGCTGGGGCTAATAAAATAGCTACTGGGACGTAAAATGTATGGAAGAAGATTGGCTTCAAGCTCGGGTGACGGGCTTGGAGCCTTTTTTTACGCCATTGCTCCCACTCGGCTAACTGGAACTACAGGCCGTTATTTCGCTGAAAAGGCCTATTTTCCACTTGCTGGGGGAACTACGATCCGTTATTTCTGCCAATTTGACCAGAATACCTGCCATGGAGGGCGAATAAGACCTTGTAGTTCCCCTCCCAAGAGGAAAACAGTCGTTTTCCTGCAAATAAAGGCCTACAGTTCCCCCAGTTCCCCCAGTTCCCCCAGTCCCCCAGTCCCCCAGTTCCATAAGAGTAAGCCTTATCGGAATTCTCGCTTAGTTTTTCGAACCTGACCTCACCCCTGATAAGAGCTGGTTTTTCTCAAATTTAGGCAAAACGTGATTGACAGAGCAAGGCTTCACTCATTAATATATGAATATATGCTCATATATTAATACGTCATGTATAAAGAAACGGACAGCACGCCATTCTAGTGGCAGAGCGACGGGGAGGGAATGTTATGCATCAACATTCGTCAGATAAGAAATCTCATTCTCATAAGGAGCATGCTTCTTGTAGCCACGAGGCCAGCGGTGAGCACACGCATTCGCAGCATGATCATGCCCAGCACGCTGGACACAGTCATGCACATCACGGACATCACCATGGGCATCATCATGGACACCACCACCATGGTCATGGCGGCAACAAACAGGGTCTTCTAATTGCCCTTTGTATTACTGCTGGGATCATGGTGGTAGAATTTGTTGGAGGGCTCTGGACGAATAGTTTGGCGCTGCTCTCGGATTCGGGCCACATGTTAAGTGATGCCGGGTCCTTGCTTCTGAGTTTGATTGCGCTATGGTTCGCTGCAAAACCGTCTTCGGCAAGCAAGTCCTTTGGCTTTCATCGCATCGAAATTTTAGCGGCGCTTTTTAACGCCGTCACCCTTTTTCTAGTTGCCGGTTTCATTATTTGGGAAGCGATTGGACGGTTTCTTCAACCACCGCCCGTAGCTAGTGGTTCCATGATGCTCATTGCTTGCATCGGGCTATTGGCTAACCTGTTAAGCGCGTGGTCGCTCATGCGCAAAGGGGATGTGCATGGCAACTTGAATCTGCGCAGCGCGTATTTGCACATTTTAGGGGATGCGCTTGGCTCTGTTGGGGCGATAGTTGCTGGTGTGATTATGCTGATTTTTGGCTGGTACGCTGCAGACCCGATTATTAGTGTCATTGTGGCGCTACTTATTTTGCGAGGTGCTTGGGCCGTTTTGAAATCCACGCTTCATATTTTGATGGAGGGCACGCCATCTGAAGTTTCATTCGGGGAGGTTAAGCAGGTGCTGGAGGGCATTGACGGGGTCATTAATGTTCATGATCTGCACATCTGGACGATAACTTCCGGGCTTGATGCTTTAAGTTGTCATTTGCTCATTGCTGATGATCAAGATAGCCAAACGATTCTACAGCAAGCCATTCACCGGATTGAGGAACGTTTTCATATTAGTCACGCAACGATCCAAATTGAAAATTCCACGAATACGCACTCGGAGTTAAAAGTATAGAGGCTGAATGAACAAACGAAGAAATTGGAGGGAGGTTTTTAGATGGAAAAAGCAGTATTGGATACTTGCGATGAGGCATGTACAGGTACGGGAGCTGTCAAGGAAGAGCATGAGCTGCCTATGACGGAAGATCTGGCGGTGGGGGTTGCGGATATATTCAAAGCATTAGGGGATCCAACGAGGGTCAAAATCATTTTTTTCCTCTTGAAGCAGGAGCTTTGCGTCCATGATCTTTCGACACTTCTTACGATGGGGCAGTCAGCGGTTTCTCATCAGTTGCGTTATTTGCGGGATATGCACATTGTTAAGCGTAGAAAAGTAGGGAAAACCGTTTTTTATTCACTGGATGATGATCATATTGAACAAATATTTGTGCAAACCTTGGGGCATCTCCAGCATATGTAAGTCGGAAGCTTCTACAGCTTAATGCTGTTGCTTCCGATTGCGGCCTTAATCTGTTTCATTTGAATCATCGCTCGAAGGTAGTTCTATTTTTCGAGTGCTCTGTCTTAACATCCAGACGGCGTACTCGAGAGGTCGTGAAACCGCCTTCTGATAAGTGGCGATTTCGCCTATCTTGCGAAAGACTTCCCGGGAAGGCTTGGGATTGACTTCAAGCAGCCAAACATTTCCCTTGGGATCTACGGCGATATCCATGCCCAACTCACACAACTTGCCGAATTTCGTTTCTAGAAAGTCTGCCAGCCTATAGGCGAAGTTGTTCATTTCTTTCTTGATCGTTTCGGTTTTCTCAGGTGAGGCAAAACGATACGCTAACAGCTTATCTTGCGAAACCGCGCTTCCGCCTCCGTGAAGGTTCGAGGTGATGCTGCGGTGAGGACCRATGCGGCCTGCACAGCCGGTTACTTCCCATTCACCGCGGCCATTTTTTTGAATCAGCAGCCGATAATCATGCACGCGTCCATCCTTAAGCGTAAGCTGTATCCCTTGTTGAACCACATAGTCCGGACTTAGCTTTAGCGTATGCAGCTTGATGGACAGCTGCTTTTCGCTTGCTCGGTAAGGGGC
>NZ_JBFTQB010000087.1:0-11872 GCF_056398785.1 Paenibacillus sp. 01T422
ATCCAGCACGGATCGTATGCATAACCCCATATACATTTGTATCAAAAACGCGATGAATATCTTCGATCGCCGCTTGCCCTAATGCTCTTAAATAACCAAAACCAGCATTACAGAACAGAACGTCCAAGTATCCGTGATTATTGTCGATTACAGCAAAAGCTTGTTCCAGCGACTCAGGACTTGTTACCTCCATCTCCATAAAATGAAGATTCGCATGGTGCCCATGCTGCTCCTGATCACGTTCTACATTTCGCGTTCCCGCATAAACAGTCCAGCCTAATTCTGCAAATTTCAGGGCTGTCGCTAACCCAATCCCAGAGGATGCGCCGGTAATTGCGATAATCTTGCTTTTGCTCATATTTAATCACTCCAAATGTTAATGTTATAAACTGTTTAATAACTATACAGCATATTAATTGAACAGAGTAGTCAAGTCATTAAAAAATCCCAACGTGGGTAAGGTCGGGATCTTCGTGCTATAGCGGCAGCTTCTCCAAAAGCTGTTTGAGCTGCGCAAGCTCATCTTCCGTATACGGCGTGAAGAGCTGTTCAATTTTGTTATTATACGCCTCTAAGATGTCGTTTATAAGCTTATTTCCTTTGTCCGTGACTTGCAGCATTAGGCTTCTGCGGCTGGTAGGATGAGGCTTGCGAATCACAAGCTCCTGCTCTTCTAATTTATCCAGCAGCTGTGTAATCGCTCCGCGAGTAAGGCCGAATTCATTCGCAATATCAACGGCGATACAGTCTGGATGCTTGCGCAGAAATTCTAACGCATACATCATGATCGGTGAAACGTGAAAAGAGGGAAGCACTTGCGTCAAATAGGAAGAGAGGGCATTCTTGATTTCGCGAAATTTGTACGTGATGAGGAGATCTTTGTCCATGGATTAGCCGCCCTTTTTGTTTAGTATCTATACATTATAGCAAGGTCGAACCCGGGATCCAAGCTGCTGAAGGGTAAAAAAGAGACCCACAGCAACGGGCCGCGGGTCTAAATTTATATATTTTAAAGGGGGGTTGAGACTTATTATAGGCCTAGTTCATTAAAAGTAGATGAAAAACACATTTCATTTTCATTACATTTTTTCTAATGATAAAATAGAGGGATCAATGAAGGGCGGGGGAACGCTTTTGAAGCATTATTCCATGCGATCACATTTGACGGTAACGTTTGCCATCATGGCGATGATTCCGATCCTGATTCTTGGCACCTTTCAGGTTTCTCAAATTACGCATATTACGCAGGAGTCCATTCGGAATCAGCAGCTAACCACCTACCGGCTTGGGGACGCCGTTCAGGACTATATGTACTACCATCGCAATGCGGTTGAAACCCTGGCAGCCACAATTTCAGCCTCGGATGCGGCCTTTCGGACGCGCGAGAGCTTGACGTTGAAGCTGCAATCGCTGCAGCAGAATTTGGCTGGCTTCACAGGCATTTATGTGGTTGATTCTAATAGCCTCATTAAGGCTACGCATTCCACAGCCAATGATTCGCTGATAGGTACTGATGTGAAGGATCGGGACTACACGAAGCGGGTGCAAACCGCTCAAAACACCATCATCTCGTCACTTTTCCTTGGACCGGAGGGGCTGAATCAACCGGCTGTTGCCATTGCAGTACCCATTTATAAAGGGAATAAACAGCCTGATGGCTTCGTGCTCGCTGTGCTGGAGCTTACGCCGATCAAGGAGCTTGTGACGAAATACGATTACGGCAAAGAAGCTTACCCAGTTGTACTAGATCATGCGGGCAAGCCCATCTATCATCCCAATGGAGCGTTGACTGAAAAGCTGGCGGATTTATCCCAGGAGCCAGTCGTTGCAGACGCACGGGTTCAGAAGCAAGGCGAAGGAACTTACGAACTAAGCAACTCCAAGCAAAAAGAACTGATTACTTACAAAACCATCCCTGATATCGATTGGATCGTTTGGGTGAGCAAATCCAAAGCAGCGGTTAATGCCGCTTTTACCGAATCGCTGAGCATTACGATTTTGCTGTTGGTGGTTACGCTTATTTTGACGGTACTGCTGGGCAGTCTATTGGCGAAAAGGTTGAATGGCACCATTCATGCTTTGGTTGGCTACACCCAACGTCTGGCAGGAGGAACTTTCGTAGAGCCGGGCAGCAAGGTCGTTCCGAAAGGGGCGCCACTGGAACTGCAGTTGCTGGCGGACGATTTCTTCAAAATGGCGGAGCAGATCAAAGAGAATCAGGGCGCGCTGATTCAGCTCAACAGTGAGCTGGAGGATCGTGTGGAGGAGAGGACTCAGCGGCTGCAGGACGAGCATGCGACTTTAAATGCGGTGCTGGAGAGTATGTCCGATGCCGTCGTATTGATCGATATGGAACATCAAGTGGTGTATGCCAATCATCGAATGGCTGAAATATTCGCTATTCCGATGTCTGAGCTGGCGATTATGCAGGAATCTGCGTTGTTCGACCATATTGCGCTGTTGTTGCCTGAACGCCCCGATGAACTGGAGAAATTGACAGCGGGACCGAGGGTACAGGGTACTTTTACGGTGAAAAGCAGTCAGGGCAAAGAGCGTTTTATGATGGTATCGGCTTYTCAGGTGGCGCGAGAAGGGCGGGTTTTTGGCCGTGGTTATGTGTGGCGGGATATGACGAAGGAGCATGAAATTGATGCTTTGAAAAATGATCTGATCTCACTTGCCTCCCATGAGTTCAAAACGCCTATCACCAGCATTCGTGGCAGCGTAGAAACGCTGCTTCGAGTCGATGCACAGTGGGAAGAAAGCTTCAAGCAGGAGCTGCTCCAAGGAATCCACGAGGATATTGGGCGTATTCAAGATCTGATTGACGATTGGCTCGATATTTCCAAAATCGACTCAGGTGCCATGCGGATCAACCCGCAGCCACTTCGTGTCGAAGCCGTCGTCGACAGCGCGATGCGAAGACTTCCGCAGCAGGCGAATGACATGCATACGCAATTTGATGTGCAAGTAGCGGAGGATACACCGCTAATCTATGCGGATAAACTGCGGATGGAGCAGGTGCTCGTGAACTTGTTCACGAATGCCGTTCGGTACAATACGCAGCATCCGATTATCCGAATTACAGCTCAAGCGGATGATCATTTTGTATATGTAGACGTGCAGGACAATGGTATCGGCATTGCTGAGGAGCACGTGGACAAATTATTTGATCGGTTTTACCGGGTGGATGTTTCCTCGAGAAGTCAATCCGGAGGGACAGGGCTGGGACTGGCGATCTGCAAAGGCATCATGCATGCCCATCGCGGAGAGGTTCATGTGGCCAGCAAGCTTGGTGAGGGAAGCACATTTACTCTCTCCATACCGAGGTTTCTAGGGGAGGAGAACGAACATGAACAAGAAGAAAATCATGATCGTCGATGACGAACCGAAAATTGTGCGTTTCGTCGCGGCGAATCTCAAATCGTTGGATTTTGAAACCTTAACCTGCCAAAGCGGGGCAGAGGCGCTGGAGAAAGCCGAAGAGTTCGATCCGGATTTAATATTGCTTGATTTGATGATGCCGGGGATGGACGGATTCGATGTGTTAAAAAGACTGCGCTCCTACTCCAGCGTCCCGGTCATTATGCTGACTGCACGCAGCAATGGAGCGGACAAAGTGCAGGGGCTCAACCTCGGAGCGGACGATTATTTGACGAAGCCATTCTCCTTGGATGAGCTATTCGCCCGAGTGAATGCAGTGCTGCGGCGCATGGATGGCCGCATGGCACCGCCGGTCACGACGAGCGAGATCACGCTCGGCCCTGTGACCGCGAACCTCGCCCAGCGTCGCATCTGGCTGGGCGACACCGAGGTCAAGTTCACGGAGACCGAGTACAACTTATTTGCGCTGCTTTTGCAGCATGCCGGGAAAGTCATGACCCATGAGCAGCTGCTCAGCGAGATTTGGGGAAGCGAGTACCGCGATGAGGTCGAGTATTTGCGGGTTACCATCGCTCGCATCCGCCAGAAGATCAAAAGCGCAGCAGAAGGCGCTGCTGCGGAGCTAATTGTAACCTACCCGGGGGTAGGTTACATGGCGAAGCAGGAGTGAGCGTGAAAAATCCCCCTTGTCTGATTTACATCAGACAAGGGGGATTTTTGGTTTGGGAGTAGCTTGGCCCCGCACAAGTTAGCTCCTGCAAGAGTCGACCGAGAGCGCTAAAAGGCTGTCTCACCGCGTGAAAAATAGCTGGGTGTGGCTGAGAGCGCCAATCAGGCCGTCTCACCCGAA
Source organism: Paenibacillus sp. 01T422 (assembly GCF_056398785.1). Classification (NCBI taxonomy): domain Bacteria; kingdom Bacillati; phylum Bacillota; class Bacilli; order Caryophanales; family Paenibacillaceae; genus Paenibacillus; species Paenibacillus sp. 01T422. The sequence continues at coordinate 4,235 of NZ_JBFTQB010000087.1, forward strand.
AGATTAGCTAGTCTACAAGAGAAGAAACGCACCAATAGGCACACTCAGCATCCGTAATAATGTATCTCAGCGTACAACTCCGATCCAATAAATCCACGTCATTCCGTAAGCAGCTGCACATCCAGCGGATAATCCGGCATCTCGAAGTCGCGGACAGCGCCAGAGGCCAGATCCACGATGGTCATCCCGTTCCAGCCCGTATCCGCATAAGTGACACCGCCAGTGAGGTAAGCGTAGCGTCCATCCGCGCTCACGGCGACCATCTGGTGCATCCGCTCCAGCGGGATAATCTTCTCGGCATACGTTTCGACGTCGAGCACAGTCAAGTTAGGCTTGCCGGTTGCACTTCCCGCAGCGCCAATGCCGACGATGAGCAGCTGCTTGCCATCAGCGGTCAGGGCTACTCCCTCTTGATGCGTGTTGCCCGTCAGCGGCTTCGTCTCGTACTTGCCGCTAGCTGGGTCGAGCACGACTAGGCCACGCCCCTGATAGGGCAAGAGCAGCCGGCCATCGGCACGAACCGCCGCGTAGTGCGGCTTCTCGAAGCCGCCTTTGCCGAAGGGAGCCACTTCAAGGCTGCGAGCCTTGAGCTGCATAGGATCGACAGCCGTCACGGAGTAGGAGTCGTGATCGATGCTGTAGACCTCTCTACCGTCGAGGCTAGTCACCACATCGAAAGGTCGATCGCCTACAGCGACACTGCCTGTCATGGCGAGTTTCTCCGCGTCCATGATCTCCAATTGGCTCTTCACGCCTCCGCCACGACCGGCTAAATACACGCCGACATAGACGAATTTGCCGTCAGGAGATACGGCAATTCCCATCCCGCCGGGACGGTATTCACCATATTGCGGCTTGCCGATAACGTCAGCAGCTTTATAAGGTACTAACGCGATACGTTTGTGCTGCTCAGTATCCACGACAGCGACACCTTCCGCGGTAGATATATAGGCGTAATGATTAGGACCTAGACCTACGGCAATGGCAAAAGGCGCCTTGCCAACCGTCAGCTTTTCGAATTGTCCCGTAGCTGGATCAAGAAAAGATATATAATCACTTTTAGAGTGAGTTACAAGCAGGGTTGATGTCGTACCTGCCGCAGGCATAGCTGTTGGTGTTGTCGCTACAATTGCACTTGCAGTCGGCACTGCCACAGGCGTAGGTGCAGGCTTCCCTAGATCGGTACTCGGAGTAGTAACGGAGACAGAAGGTACAGGCTGCGAGCTGCAGCCGACCATGATAAGAACTAGCGCCAGCATAGCGAATAACGCACGATTTTTGAAAAGCATAATAATCACCTCATTGGAATGGATGGCAGAACAAAAGGAGCACCTCATTCAAGGCACTCCTCTCCATAGTTCATAAATTTATTTCGCTACAGTCAGATTTACTCCCGCAGCCGAGGCCGTAGCCCACTTGCCTTCTGGAGCGACCGTATACGTCATACCTGGCACAAGCTGGCCGTTATTAAGCAGCGTGAAAGTACCTACAGCACCTTTACGCGTAGTCAGCGTGTATTCTGCTGTCAGAACAGTACCGTCTGTGCCTGTCAAAGTAACACGGCGTGAAACGAAGATTTCATCCTTCGGATCCTGGGAAAGGGTCACATTAATTGTCTTCGCATCCACGGCGGAAGCGGATTGAATCGTCACTGGAGCGATGTCTTTCGCAGTGAATGTAGCGTTTTTCAAAGTAGCCCAGTCCGCAGAAACCGTGTAAGTCACACCTTGCTTCAACGTTTCGCCGTTAGGCAGAAGGAATTTCGGAGCTTGACGACCATCGGTTGCTTGCGTGAATAGTAGGTATTTGGCAGTCATCGGTGTGCCGCCCTCAGGAGTGATTTGGACCTCACGGTTACGCATCGAAGAAAGAATTTGATACGTCATGCCATTGTATTGGTTCTTCTCATCCACAATAAAAGCGCCTGGACGGGCTTTGGCATAGGCAGCAATGACATAACCGTAGTCTGCTACGCCATCAGTCAAATGGGACTCAACTTCAAAAACATCATTAGCGACTTGCTGCGTGGAAGCCAAAGCAATTTTCTCTGTGCTCGCTGTAAAAGTGCCGGCAAGCTCACCTTTATAAGTTAGTGTGTAGGTCGTTCCGGCTTTCTGTGTTGGAACTGGAACAATGTAAGTGGATGTGGAACCTGTTTTTAAGCGTGGAACGTTGCTAATAGCCAGTCCATTGTCAAAAACAAAGTTTTTCGACGCGGGTTCAAGTTCTAATTCTGCCGTAGGAATCGGTGCTGAGAAGGYGACTTGCAAGGTAATTGCGTTCAAAACTTCCAACTTTGTCACATGGATAGGTGCTAATTGCTGCGCTTCGAAAATGAGAAGAGCGGCTTCACCGCGCGTCACTTGGCTGCTAGTTAAAGAAGCGTAACTTGGCAATTGCTGTACCGCGGCTGCATCCACTTTTAACACTTTCGCAATAATGCCTGCCAGCTGCTCGGAAGAAATTGTAAGGCTGCTTTGGAATTGACCGTTAGTAGCGGAGATAGCTCCTACAGATTCAAGGGCTGCCGCGTAAGAGTAGAACCAATCTCCTTTTGCTACATCGCTAAATGTAGTCGTTGCCGCTGTGTCCACGTTGACGTGTAGTGCGAGTACGGCCATCTTGGCAATCTCGGCGCGAGTTACAGCCTGATTAGGAAGGAAGCTATGATCCGCATATCCGGAAACCACTTGTTGTTGAGCCAATTGTTCAATAGCTGCTTGTACCTTGGAAGAGCTTGAGGCATCAGCGAAAGGGTTCGCGGCCATGGCATTGAAAGGTAAAATGGCGGACAAACCTACAGTTGCTGTAATGGTTAAAGYGGCAATTACTTTTTTGTTGTTTTTCATCTATAACACTCCTATTCGATATAATGGGGTTGCTAGTTTTACATAGTGGCCTTGCGTCATCTGCTGCATCGTGCTGCTTACTGCTTGTGTCTTGCCTGCTTACAAGATCAAGCTTACACGCCAGGGCATTACAATCGAATAAAAAATCAGACCTGCACATTACAAAAACGTAAAAATCGCATGGCAACCAACCCTGCGAGCATAAAAAAAGCCCGACTGCTCAACGGAATGAGCAGCTAGGCTGAAATTTAACGATTTCGAGAAAGCGAAGAGACCACATCAAATTTTAACATCCGTACGTTGCACAACGCTGTGCGAAGAGGACCCTGTAAGCCGTTCAGGAGAAAACACTTGCCGAACCGGCACAATGATAAGCACAGCAACCGCAGCTTTGATCGCATCCCCTATAAGGAAGGGGTAACAGGCGGCAGCCATTGCTTTTTCAAATGTATAAGTCGGCACTTTGTACATCAACCACGGAACGCCGGCAAGATAAAGAAGCAGAGAACCGAAAATCTCAAGCACCAGGAAGGCTGCGATGTAGCCCATAACGCCCTTCACGCGAATACGCGGCAAGATCATACCGATTAGCATAGCGGAGAACGGCCAGATCATGATGAAACCACCCGTAGGCCCAAGCACGATGCCTAAACCGCCATTTCCATGAAGCAGCGGAAAACCGACAGCTGTCAGGATCACAACGAGAAGCATACTGAAGAAGCCGTAACGTGCTCCGAGCAAGCCGCCTGTAAGCATGACCGCTAGTGTTTGTAAAGTAATTGGTACAGGTGTAAAAGGCAGTGAAATGCTTGCAAAGCTGAATAAGACAAGAATTGCAGCAAAAAGGGCACTGAAAACAACGCCGCGTAAAGTGAGTTTCATATTGTTCATCGCTCCTGTTTCTGTTATTGTTTATGTATTGTCAACTTCAAATTATAACAAAGGTTAACAATAAATCATTCAGATCATAGCACATCTTTTATGAAAGTGGAAGGACATTTTATATATGGCAAATCGAGAAATAGTGGCCTCTTTGCAGAGTGCCTCCGTCGTCTATCGCACACAATCGGAAGAAGGACGGCGCGTATGGTCGGATGTCTCATTAGATATTTATAAGGGTGAATGGATGGTCGTAATCGGGCCAAATGGCAGCGGGAAAAGCACTCTGGCCAGCAGTCTATTAGGCCTAAGTCCACTTTCAAGCGGAGAAATAATCCGCAAAGAGCCTGGGCAAATTAGAGGCGTGCTTCAATTGCCGGACGCCCAGTTCATAGGAGAAACCATTCAAGAGGAATTTGATTACCTGCCGGGTAAGCAGGACTTAACCATAGAAGAACGCAAAGCGTGGTATCTTCACAGCCTGTCAGCTGTGGGCTTGTCGCTGCCGCTCGAACGAACGCTTTCCACCTTATCTGGAGGGCAAAAGCAGTTGGTTAATTTGGCGGCTGCCCTTGCGCTTCAGCCCGAAATTCTGGTGTTGGATGAGCCGACGGCGATGTTAGACCCCGCGGCAAGACAGGGGGTCCGCCAAGCCGTACGTGAAGCCCATCAACGAGGCACGACCATTGTATGGATTACGCATAGGCTGGAAGAAGTAGCGGATGCAACGCGCGTCATCGGTTTTGGCGGCGGACGGATCACGTTTGATGGAGGACCACGAGCTTTCTTTTATGGAGAAAAGGAAGATAAATCGCTAGAGAGATCACCTTGTACCGAGTTAGGGCTCGACTCGCCCTATGTGGTGAAGACAGCTTTTGGCTTGCTGGAGCATGGCTGTCAGCTTCGTCTGCTTCCCCTGGATATGGATGAGCTGGCCGAGGCGGTGGTAAATTCATGTCTATAGCCCTGCAAAACATTCAAATAAATGCCCCGGATGACCCCGACCAGGAGCTGCTGAAAGATATCTGTTTTGAGCTTTCAGAAGGCTCAGTTACGGTCTTAATCGGGCATTCAGGTTCGGGAAAGTCGACGCTCCTTCAGGTGATGGCGGGTATTGTGGAGCCAGCCTCAGGCGTGATAACCCTTGATGACCAGCCTTTGTGGCATAAAAGAAAGGTAGACCAAGCGCACCTACTGCGGTTAGGTTTAATCTTTCAATTCCCTGAGCAGCAGCTGTTCGCCAGCAGCATTCGCGGGGAATTCGCCTATTCGCTACGCCCTTATCGGCTTACGGCGGACGAGCGCGAGCAGCGCATCCGCGCCGCCTGCGCCGACCTCGACCCTCACGGCGTCTTCGCCCTGGAGCGGTCGCCGTTTGGCTTGAGCGGCGGCGAGCAGCGCCGGCTCGCGCTGGCGACAACGTTCGCCACGGCGCCGGATTGGCTCCTCATGGATGAGCCAACCGCCGGCCTCGAGGCGGCGGCCGTCCGCGAATTGCTGCGCATCATTCGCGGGCGAGAGCGTGGCGGCTATGTCATCGCCACGCATGACCTGGACACGTTCCTGCCGTTGGCAGACCGTGTCCTCGTCTTAGACCACGGCGAGCTCRTCTTCGACGGGTCGCCGGAAGCGCTGTGCCGCGCGCCGGAGCTGCTCACGCGCGCGGGTGTTGGCCTCCCGAGCTGCGTGGAGGCCGCTCAAGCCCTTGCGCGCCGCGGCATCGCCATCGCGCCGGATTTGCTCGCGCCGGAGCTGGCTGCTCCGGCGATTTTGAAAGCGCTGCGTGAACGCAGCAGCGCAAGCCCAGCGGCGGCGCCACAAGCAGCAGCGCCGCAACACGCGCGCGTGGCGCCAGCGCCGCCGCAGGCCGCGTGGCTAGCGCGTGATCCGCGCGCGAAGTGGCTGCTCTACCTGCTGCTTGTCATCGGAACGATGCAGCTGCAGGTGTGGAGCGGCCTCGCGGCTTCTGCGCTGCTCCTGAGCCTTTCGTGCCTCGGCCTTCCGCGTGCCGCGATTCGCGGCAGCTGGAAGATTGCCGTGCCGTTCTTGATCTTCATGTTCATGTCGATTGTGCTGGCCGGCTTGGAGTGGAGGGCGGAGGCGGCTGGGCAATTCCCGCTGGGCTTTGCGCTTGAGCGCGCATGGAGCGCAGCCTTCGTGCTCACACGCCTATTTCTGATCCTGATGGCCGGATACTGGTTAGCCGTGTCTACGCCGTATGGTCAGCTTGTGCAAGGACTGAATTGGGCGTTGTCCTTTTTCCGCAAAATGAAGCTGCCAGTGGAATCCTTTGCGTTGGCAGTCTCGCTCTTGTTTCGGTTCATCCCGCTCATTTTACGGGAGTGGCAGCGTTTCTCGGCGATTGTGAGGGCCAGAGGCAAGGCGGCGATCAGACCCGGGATGGTACGGATGCGGGATATCCCGGCTTTGGTTGTGCCGCTGCTGCTTGCCATGTTTCACAAAGCTGAGCAAATGACCGTAGCGATGGAGATGAAAAAAATCGACGGCAAACAGCAACTGCTGAAGAAAAGTACGTTGAGCTGGCAAGCCAAGGATACGCTGCTCGTCGTTTGGAGTGTCGTTGTTTTTGGCGTGCTGATGGTTATGCGTCACTAATAGGAAGAGCAGCTCATTTGGGGAGCTGCTCTTTTTTGGCTCCGCGGTCGTACGGGGAATCTTGAGTGCGCAAGCCCCGTATACTATACTTTGACTAAGAAACTCGGACGGCGGTGACAAGCATGAAATTTTCTAATTACACCATCTATGAACAGCAGACGCTGCGCAAAGTGACACTCTGGGAAATTCGTCAACAGAAGACACCAAACATGATTGAAAAAGCGTCGAAATCCGTCTCCACAAACATCAATAAGCTTATCCCGGAAAAAGTGCACAAAACGATCACGGCCACTGTCAGAGGCATGTTTCAGACAACATTGTTTGGGATGAACTATATCCCTCAGAATGACCCGCTTGTGGGTGCTACTTTGGCCGAAAGTGATGCGAAAGCGGAGGAATTACTGTCGCTCTACAAAAAGATTGCAGCTGCCGAGGGAGCAGGCACAGGAGCGGGCGGGATTTTGCTTGGACTCGCGGACTTTCCGATTCTGATCGGGATCAAGTTGAAATTCCTATTCGAGCTTGCGCACGCCTACGGCTACTCCACGAAGGATTATAGAGAGCGCCTGTTCATCTTGTATGTGTTTCAAATCGCGTTCTCCAGCCCGAACAAAAAGCCGGCTCTACTGGACACGATCAAAAATTGGCACGAGATCGCGAGCGGCTTTCCGACAGCTGATGCCTATATGGATCAAGTGGATTGGCTGCAGCTTCAGCAGGAATATCGGGATACAATTGATTTCCGTAAAATGCTGCAGCTTGTCCCCGGCATTGGTGCTGTTGTGGGCGCTTGGGCGAATTTTGGCCTGCTCGAAGAGTTAGGCGTGGCGGGCATGAACRGCTTTCGCTTGCGCCGGTTAGAGGATAAAGCGAGGTTGGAGGGTGAAGGAGAAGGAGAAGGAGAAGGAGAAGGAGAAGGAGAAGGTGAAACGAGGGGAGCCCCGTTGGAGTAAATCCAATGGAAATGCGATTTTGCTCTGTAAAATGTTGCTCTCATTGGATGAAATCCAGCAGGGAGAGTGGATTAGGTCATTATGTAGGTGGATTTTGGCTGTTTCGTTGGATTTCATCCAACGAAACGCGGAAATTCCGCCTCATAAAGGCGGTCTCATTGGAATTCGTCCAATGAGAAGACGAGGCTTCGCCCCAGGCTGCTGCTCCCGCGTCTGATCTGCTCGTCTGTCCCGCCGCGTCCCGCCCGYGCCCTGCGTCCCGCCCGCGCTCCTGCGTCCCGCCCGTGCCCTGCGTCCCGCCCGCGCTCCTGCGTCCCGCCCGYGCCCTGCGTCCCGCCCGC
>NZ_JBFTQB010000088.1:0-11807 GCF_056398785.1 Paenibacillus sp. 01T422
TACCGGGACAGCATGCAGTACAGGCTGGAAGCTCTTCCTGCCATCAAAAGCTCGCTCATCGTGTCCGATGCGCGCTGCATGGAGTGGAGCTACGGCAAAATTATCGTGATCAAGCGGCTTGTGAGCGAGTTCCTCTGGAATCAAATCGAAGCGGGCTGGATTGACCAGATGATGGCGATTCAGATTGCAGAAGATTGGCTGTATCGGAGTGCGGCGAAACGGTACGGTATAGAGTCTTGAGTGTTCGCTTTTCAATCGTAAAAAAACACAAAGCGCTATAAGTTTCGCCATCGCTAGGTACTGCCAACCCTTGTAAGATAAAGAAGTACATTAAATGCAGTAGGCATGAAGGGGAGGAGAACATGGCCAGTAAAATTCAGCCATCCGATCGAACAATTTACAATTTCTCATCGCAGAATCAGAAGTGGGCTTTTATGCGAAAACATTGGCCAATTTATGTAATTTCATTACCAGGCATTATTTATTTCTTGCTTTTTAAATATGTCCCCTTATTCGGTTCCGTTATTGCTTTTCAAAACTACAACATATTCAAAGGTATCAAAGGGAGTTCGTGGGTCGGGCTGGAAAATTTCCACCGGATGTTCCAATATACAGAATTTCTGCAGATTTTGAAAAATACGATTTTGATTGGCGTCTACGATTTGGTCTTCGCCTTTCCGGTTCCCATTATATTAGCTTTATTGATCAATGAATTACGAATTATGACGTACAAAAGAATCGTTCAAACTGTGGTCTATATGCCGCATTTCCTTTCATGGGTCATCGTAGGCGGGGTTGTCGTAGGCGTGCTATCTCCATCAACTGGAATCGTCAACCATCTTCTCGGCATGTTCGGCGTCGATCCCATTTACTTTTTAGGGGAAAATGAATATATCCGGACGATTCTCATCAGTTCAGGTATCTGGAAAGATAGCGGTTGGGGGACAATTATCTATTTGGCTGCAATTGCGGGCATTAACCCTGATCTATACGAAGCGGCTCAAATCGATGGTGCAAGCCGGTTACGGCAAGTGTTTTCCATTACGATACCGACGATTTTACCGACCATTGTTATTCTGTTCTTGCTTCAAATTGGAAACTTTCTCGACTTTGGCTTTGAACGCGTCTTTGTATTCCTTAACCCGCTCAACAACGAAAATGGAGAAATTATTGATACGTTTGTATACCGTGCAGGACTTGTCGATCGGCAATACAGCTACACAACGGCTATTGGGCTGTTCAAATCGGTTGTCGGTCTAGCTTTAATTATGTTCAGTAATACATTCAGCAAAAAAGTAACGGGCGAAGGCTTGTATTGATGACACAGATACGGAAGGAGGTAACTCGCTATGATTATGACAAAAGGCCATAAAATGTTTAATCTTTTTAATATTATTCTGTTGGGAGCTCTCGGACTAAGTATGGTGCTCCCCCTCATCCATATTATTGCTCAATCCTTAAGCAATAACGTCGCGATTAACGCAGGGCAGGTCTCGCTGTGGCCAGTTGGTTTCACACTGGGAAGCTATAAGCTTATTTTGCAGGATCCGACAATTTGGTTAGGGTTTCGGAACAGCGTCATTATTACCGTATTCGGTACGCTCATCAATTTGTTTATGACAACAACGCTGGCTTATCCGTTATCCAGACCTGAATATTTATTCCGTAAATCGATTCTAATCATGGTGCTGTTTACACTGATTTTCAGCGCACCGCTAATTCCGAATTATTTGCTGGTGAAGCAGTTAGGTTTGCTAAATACACTGTGGGCTTTAATGCTCCCGATGGCGATTAGCGCTTTTAATCTATTTGTTATGCGATCATTCTTCCTGAACCTGCCGGTTGAACTGCTGGATTCAGGCAGAATGGACGGATGCGGGGAGTTCCGGATCTTGTGGAACATTGTCCTGCCGCTTTCCAAGCCCGCTATGGCGACTATGGGTATCATGTACGCAGTTGGACACTGGAATCGTTATGCCGAAGCCGTCTTTTACATCGATCATCGAAATTGGATTCCGCTGCAGGTTCGCTTAAGGGAGATTGTGTTCACGGATCAGTTCGGCCAATCGGATGTATCATCCGAGTTAATGCTCTTTCTTTCACCCGAAGGGATTAAAATGGCCGTTATTGTGGTCGCAACGATACCTATTCTGCTTGTCTATCCGTTCCTGCAAAAACATTTTATTCAAGGTATGATGGTAGGCTCAGTCAAGTCTTAAACTTATGGAAACGCATCTAATTTCGATTAGAAAGAGGGGATTCCATTGAAAAAAGTAGCAGTTGTGGCGTTAGCAGCAGCTCTGTCTGCGGGTACATTGGTCGGATGCACCACTGAAACTACGGATCCGCAGCAAACCGCTACGTCTACGTCGACACCGGAGGCGAAGAAGTCGCCAACGAAATTTTCCATTTCTTATCCGACGACAGCCAATACCGGCTACCATACCCGTGTCGATATTAACAATGACAAATGGGTGAAAAAGTTAGAAGAACTGACGAATACCGACCTCACGCTGAAAGTAACGGAAGTAAGCAAAATGGGTCTTATGTTCGCAAGCAATGACGTGCCCGATGTCGTGGGAAGCTTGGGGACAGCGACAGATAAAGCGATGTCAGGTTCCGTAGAAGCGGGTATGTTCATGCCCCTGGATGATTTATTGAAACAGAATGCTCCTAATTTGATGAAAATGGTACCGAAGGAAGCGTGGGAAGCTGTCTCGTATAATGGCAAAATTTACGGCATTCCCAACTGGTTGAACAATCCTTCCAGGCGTGCGACTTTTATCCGTACCGATCTGTTGGAGAAGGCGGGGCTGCCAGCGCCTCAAACGGTCGAAGACTTTGTGAATGTACTCCGCAAATTTAAAGAGATGGGTGTAAAGTATCCGTATGGAGGTCGTGAAACGTTAAAATATGCCGATACGATTCTCGGTGCATTCGACGTGCTTCCTTATAAAGAACAGTTCGAGTTGGTAAACGGTCAAGTTGTCCCGAAATTTTTTGATGTAGAAAATATGACGAAAGCGTTAACCGTCTATAAAACTATGTATGATGAAGGACTGATGGCTAAGGAATTCGCCACGACGTCATCGACGGATTGGTTAAAAAATATTCGGGCCGGCGAGGTAGGGATATGGTCTTCCAACTTGGTCAGCCTCAATGATTTCCGGACGAATATTCCGAATGCCGTGAAGGGCGCGAAGGTCGATGTGATCTCTTCACCAAAGGGTCCGGATGGCAAAAGTGGCTATCTCATGTATTTGCCGGTTACAAGTGCGCACTATATTAATAAAATTGTGAAGCCTGAGACGGCAGCGAACATCGTGAAATATTTTGACTGGATGTCGTCGGACGAAGCTTATAAGTTCTTCACTTTCGGAATCGAAGGCGATACGTATACGGTGGTCGATGGTAAAATCAAGTATAAAGAACCGACCAACAAGGAAGAACAGGAGGAGCAGGACCATAGAGGTACCTTGCACTCCGCCCATGAAAGCACCGTTAACCGTCTGAAAATGGAAACAGATCCGAATGGTCCCTATATTTTGAATGCTTTTGATAATGTTCTTGCTCATGAAGGATTATCTGGTATTGGCTTTGCTCCGGATTTGGAGGCGAATAGCAAGTACCCTGACGCTGCTTCGCCGGGATCGGATGCAGCTCCCAAAATCATCATGGATCATATGATCAAAATGATATATGGCAAAGAGCCGATATCTGATTGGCCAAAGGTGATTGAGGAGTACAAGACCAAAGGCGGCAATGACATCATGAAAGAAGCAACCGATCGTTATCAAAATAAAAAAGGTGTGCTTATCCTTGGAAAGAAATGATGATCGCCGCTTTGCAATCGTATAAAATGACATAGCTCCTTAAATTTATACATTCAGAAAATGATAAGCAGTCGTTATGATATCACTGAGCATTGAAACCGCTTGCAAAAATGCTGGAAAGAAGGGGTTATATGAAAAAAACGATCAGTCTCACTCTCGCTGTCATCATGGCAGCATCCGCACTCACCGCTTGTTCAACCGATGGAAAAGTAGCCGAAAAAGCGTCGTCGCAGCCGTCTGCGGATGCGAAGAAAGCACCGACGAAATTCTCTATCCTTTTTCCAACGACTGTAAGTACAGGCTATCATACTCGTGTGCCGGATTTGAACAAGGACAAATGGGTATTGAAGCTTGAGCAGCTAACCAACACGGATCTAGACGTCAAAGTGATGGAGGATGCCAAATTCGGCGTCATGTTCGCGAGTAACGATATCCCGGATGTCGTTGGCAGTATTGGCGGTCCCGGCAGTAAATCGATGTCCGGTTCCGTTGAGAATGGGGTATTCATGCCGCTGGATGATCTGCTCAAACAGTATGCTCCGAATTTGATGAAATCGATTCCGAAAGCAGCTTGGGATAGCGTTTCGTATGAAGGCAAGATTTATGGTGTGCCTGAATTTCTGAGTAATCCATCCCGTCGTTCGACCTACATTCGTACGGATCTACTGGAGAAGGCAGGGCTTCAAGCGCCGAAAACAGTTGATGAATTCCTGAATGTGCTGCGAGCGTTCAAGAAGTTGGGCGTGGAGAATCCATATCAGATGAGGGAGAACTTCAAGTATGCGGACGTCATCTTGGGCGCGTACGACGTGCTGCCATACAAAGATCAATTTGAACTGGTGAACGGTCAGGTTGTTCCGAAATTTTTCGATGTAGACAATGTGCAAAAAGCGCTTTCGACATATAAAACAATGTACGATGAAGGCTTGATTCCGAAGGAATTCGCTACGATCTCCTCAACGGATTTCTCCAAAAGTATCGAGTCGGGCAAAGCCGGTATTTGGTCGCAGAATGCTTCAGGCTTACCGGGTTACCGTACAAAGATTCAACAAGCCGTTCCAGGGTCCAAGGTTGAAATCGTAGGTTCGCCCAAAGGTCCTGAAGGAAAAGGCGGATACTTCTATTATGCGCCAGTCATTCGAACTTTCTTCATTAACAAAAATGTGAAGCAAGAAACAGCTGTAAACATCATTAAATTCTTCGATTGGATGATGACACCAGAAGCCGAAACTTTCTTCACTTTCGGAATTGAAGGGGATACTTACACCAAGGACGCCAGTGGCAACATCAACTATAAGTTCCCGACGACCAAGGAAGAAACGGATGAAGAAGGTTTCCGCAGCGGAACGATGTGGGCAGTGCATGACTCCACTTACAACAAACCAAGATTGCTGCTCAACGAGGATGGCAAAGCGACTTTGAAAGCATTCGATGAGGTGTTAACGAAGGAAGGTCTGCCTGGCATTGGTTTCTATCCGGATTTGAGCACATTCTCGAAATTCCCGGATCTTGCGGCGCCGCAACCAGATGTAGGTCCCAAAATTATCGTTGATCATATGATTAAAATGATTTATGGCAAAGAACCTATCAGCGATTGGCCAAAAGTCATCGAAGAGTATAAGTCCAAAGGCGGTAACGAAATTATTAAAGAAGCGACCGATCGTTGGAACAAGAAGCAAGGCGCAATTATGATCGATATCAAGTAAGCGTTGTAACGAGAAAAGTATCCTTCAGTAGAGGAATCTGCTGCAGGATATTTTTTTCATATGTAGAAATCGTAAAAAATGACATACGATCTTAATTTTATCCTTTCTGCTTGACGGAATAATTTCTATAATGAAGGCAACGAAACGATGGAGAGGTGTGTTGCACGTGAAAGCGATATTGGTTGGTTTAGGCTCGGCAGGATTTAGCTGGTATAAGCGCCTGCGAGATCAAGGTTTATTGGCAGCTGTTGTGGAAGTGGATGCAGCGATGAAAGAGAAAATGCAGAATGACCCCTTTCCCTTTTACACATCGTTAGAGGAAGCTTTACAGCAGGAACAGGCGGATTTTCTTGTCAATGTAACTTCTCCAATGGTGCACACTGTGGTGAATCATGCAGCATTTGATCGTAAACTGGCGGTTTTGTGCGAAAAGCCGATTTCCTTTGATTATGAGGAATCCATTGAAGTTGTGGCTCGTGCGGAACGAGAAAAGCTGCCTTTCATGATTGCAGAAAATTACCGAAGGATGCCGCATATACGCAAAATGAAACAACTTCTGGACGAGGGCGTTATCGGCAGTCTGTCCTCTATGGATGTACAGTTTTACAGATATCACAACGTCCAAAGAAGATACACCGTCAGCATTCTGGATGACATTGGTGTTCACCACTTTGATTTGCTTCGTTATTTTAGCGGAAGAGAAGGGAAAACCGTGCAGGCGAAGCTGTATAATCCGATCAACGCGTGGGAGCAGGACGGCGCCATTATTAATGCTTATGCGTTCCTAGAAATGGATAACGGCATTACGGCTTCGTATAACGCGTCCATTTCGGCCAGAGGAACGGAAACGCCGTGGAGCGGGAATTGGCGATTGGAAGGCACGGAGGGAGCGATTGAATTCGTCGATAAGGAGATTCGTGTCATACGGGACGGAGAGGTTCAGCTGATTGAAGATTTCAGCGGCATTGATGGAACGGATACGCTGGCTGAGTTCCTGGCTTCGCTGCGGGAAGGGCGAGAGTCGGAGTCAAGCGGCAGGGATTACTTGAAAACGCAGGCCCTTGTGCATTTTGCCAAGCTGGCTAGCAGTTCCGGTCAGACGTACGTCATTGAAGTTCCAAATTTATAGATGAATGGGGATACGAGCATGCTGATCAATCATTGGGAACAAGCAGCGCCTGGTGTATGGCGTTTGACAATCAGAGAGCCCGAGGGGATTACCCCGCTAACTTGGATGGGCGTTTCACCTAAGGATGAGGCTTTGCAGCAAATGCCTCAGGTAGAGCCGCCTTTTGCCTGGGAGTGTATTCAGCTTGAGGAGGTTGGACGGAATTTAATTCTGTCCTTTCCGCTGAATCGAACCGAGAAGCTGTACGGGACAGGCCTTCAGCTGCTGCGCATGAATCAACGGGGAAGAACCCGTTATTTGCGGGTAAACAGCGATCCTAAGCAGGATACTGGTGAAACGCATGCTCCCGTCCCTTTTTATGTGAGCGATCAAGGGTATGGTGTCTGGGTAGATACGTCACGTATCGTAACGATGCATCTTGGCTCAACTTTGAAGCAAGAGGATACGTATCCTGAAGAGATTCGTGATCGCAATACGGATAAGGGATGGAAGGCAACGCCAGTGGCTTCTCGGGTGGAAATCCAGATTCCTGCCGAAGGCGCAGTTATCTATTTGTTTGGCGGGCCTACCCTCTCGGAAGTGGTAGCTAGATACAATTTAATGTGCGGGGGAGGCGTCTTGCCTCCGAAATGGGGACTAGGTTTCTGGCACCGCGTACCGACGTTATACAGCGATCAGCAAGTGCTTGAAGAAGCCGAGCAGTTCCGTCTTCACGATTTCCCTTGCGATGTCATCGGACTGGAACCTGGCTGGCACAGCCACAGCTATCCTGTCAGCTATGAATGGGAGAAGAGCCGGTTCCCTGAGCCTGCTAGCTTTGTGGAAGAATTAGCACAGAAGGGATTCCGCGTGAACCTCTGGGAGCATCCTTACGTTTCGCCTGAGAGCGAATTGTATGCTGATTTGCAGCCGCTTTCAGGGACCCACACTGTGTGGGGCGGGCTTGCGCCGGACTACTCTCTGCCTGAGGCAGCTGAACTTTATAAGAAGCAGCATGAGGAGCAGCACATCCATATTGGAGTGTCTGGGTACAAGCTGGATGAATGCGATGGCAGCGAATTGACGAACAATTCCTGGATGTTCCCGGCACATGCCAGGTTCCCATCCGGTCTGGACGGCGAACAGATGAGACAGATGTATGGGTTAATGTTCCAAAAAATGACGGCTGATTTGTTCCGCAGCCAGAACCGCCGAACATACGGACTGGTCAGAGCCTCGAACGGAGCCGCCTCGACGATGCCTTATGTCCTGTACTCGGATTTATATGACCATAAGCAGTTTATTCGGGGCATATGCAGCTCTTCCTTCAGCGGACTACTGTGGACACCGGAGGTTCGCAGGGCGAGAAATGCCGAGGATTGGGTTCGGCGGATGCAAACCGTCTGTTTCTCGCCGATGGCGATGCTGAACGCTTGGGGAGACGGGACGAAGCCTTGGTCATACCCCGAAGTAGAGGGAACCGTGCGGCATTATATTAAACTGCGGATGAAACTTCTGCCGTATTTGTATACTGCTTTTGCCGTTTACCGCGAGCAAGGGATTCCGCCATTTCGGGCGATGCCGTTCGTGTTAACACCGGCCGAGATTGCCGAGGCTGAAGCCAAATTAACTGCTGATGCGCAGCAGCTATTGAATACGACGGATGCTGCGTACGGCAGGAAGAAAGCACGAGAATGGGACGACCAGTATATGGTCGGTGATGCGCTGCTCGTAGCTCCTCTGGTCGAGGGGGAATCAGAGCGCGAAGTGCTTCTGCCAGCTGGCATTTGGTATGGCCTGGAGACGGGAGAGCGGTATACCGGCGGCTGTGTGATCCGGGTGCAGGCGGGCCTTGATTATATCCCGGTTTTCGTGAAAAGCGGCTCCATTATTCCAATGATGGCTGCACTTCCGCATGTTCCGGCACCTGGGACGTCTGTGGGGATTGAATTGGTGCATTTTGGAACCGACCCTGGCACAGCTAAGCTGTATGACGATGATGGCGAAACCTTCGATTACGAACAGGGCAAGTGCAGTTGGTACAATTTGTCTGTCACGGTAGATCAGGATGGTCAATACACCGGTGCATGGATTGGAGAAAGGGAAGAATCGTCCTCCTATCAGCCTGTCACTTGGCGCTTCGCGCAAACGCGTTTGTTGATGAACGAGCAGTAGTGGGTTATCATAATTGGATTAGCAGCGCTGAGAGCATGAGGAGGTCTGGACATGCATGTATTGATCGTAGATGATGAACCTGTTATTCGCAGAGGCATGGTAAAAATGGCGGAACTATACGCCCCCGCTTTCTCCAAAATTCAGACGGCCGAGAACGGCGAAGCTGCTTTGGAGCAAATTCGGGCGTCAGAGCCTGATCTGGTGTTGACGGATGTTCGCATGCCCAAAATGGACGGACTTGAATTATGCAAAATTATTCATGAGGAGTTTCCTCATATTAAAACCGTTGTCATATCCGGTTACAATGACTTTGAATATGCGCAAAAAAGCATGAATTACGGTGTCAGGCACTATTTATTGAAGCCGGCGACCAAAAGCGATGTCCATGACATGCTGGATCAGCTGATCAAAAAACCGAAACACGGTTATTTATCGCCATCTCGTTATATCGCTTGGATCGATCAGATGGAACAGCAAATATGGGCGTTGCAAAAGGAGGAAATCAGAAACCTCATCATAGGCTGGCGCGAATATTGCCTGTCGGCGAATATCTCGCTGGCCCAGCTGAAGGAGCTTCTGGATGATTGCAATGCGCTTCTTGTGAAACGCTTTCAAGCGCGCCATTACTCGCCTTCGTCGGTTCCTGCTCATCTGCAGGCAGATAGCGTCAAAGAAGCGCTAGATACGTTCGAGAAAGGTCTTATGAACATGATCAGCGGGCTGCACGCAGTCCGCAGCGGTCATTTCAAAGATCCGATGGAAGAAGCCAAGGCGTATATCGACAGCCGGTTGTCAGAGGATATTTCTTTGGATCAAGTCGCTGCTATGGTTGGATTAACGCCAACGTATTTCAGCTCGCTTTTCAAAAAGATTACGCAAGAGACCTTTGTCCAATACCGGATTAATAAGCGGATGGCGAAAGCGAAAGAGATGCTGTCCGCACCGCATGTTCGAATCGTTGATGTGGCAGCGGATGTAGGGTATGACGATTACCCCCATTTCACAAAAACGTTTAAGAAAATTGTCGGCGTTTCCCCGACGGAATACCGTACCAGCTTAGGTATCAAATGAAGATTAGAGGTTTTACGAAGAAAATTTTTGCGTATTTCCTCATTGTGATTATCCTTTCGCTCARCTGCGTAGGTAWCTTCTCCTATATCATTACTTCTGGAGAACTGGAAGAAATGGTAGAGAACCAAATGAATCAAATTGCCGGCAACGCCGTTCACCATACCGATCTATATCTGAAGGACTATGAGCGCTCGATTGTCTCGCTGTTAACGAATAGACAGATTATGGAGTTCATTGATCTGCCTGCCACAAGGGAAGAATATGACTATTATTTGTATCGTAAAACAATCCGGGAATTTAGTGTAGATCCTTTATTCATACGCAATCCCAAACTCGCTTCTGTCTATCTGATCAGCGATAAGAAGAACGCGGTTTACTATTATAATAATGTGAATGAGCAATCCTTTAATACTAGTGACATTCAAAAGCAGCGCGATTATTTCCTCGCGAATACGACGCCTGACGGACAATTAAGCATCTTGAACCACACGATCATCGAAGGGCAAGAGAATCAGATGCTGACAATCGTCCGTCGTATTCGCGGCTATACGTCACCGGAATTGTCCGGTTTACTTGCGATTGAGATGCGCTCTGCCGATTTATCCGCCTTATGGAAAGGCATCGATTTAGGCAAGTATGGGTACCTGTTTATCATCGATGACAAAGGGCGTTACATTTATCATCCGGATGGGTTAAAAGTCGGCACTAGCGTTCCTAAAGCTTTCTTTGAAAAGCTGAATCAGGCCGATTCGCATTCCTTCTCGGACGCCTATGAAGGCGATGAGCGCATGTATGTAAGCCGCAAATCGGAGTCTTCCAATTGGCAGCTTGTTGTTTCCATGCCGCTTCGCGAGCTGCGCAAGCCGCTCTCCAACATCCGCTCGACTACGCTGGTCGTTGGTCTATTTACGTTGATCTTGGCGATGCTGCTTGCTTACAGATTCGGCAAATCCATTGCCAAGCCCGTTCAAACACTCAAATCTGGCATGCGGGAGACGGAGAAAGGGAATTGGGCGACGATTCCGCTGCCTCCTCACCGTGATGAAATTGTTGAGCTGATGGTCCGCTATAATTTGATGGTCAAGCGGCTTTCTGAAGCCGTAGACCGCGTCGTGCAAGTGGAATTAACCAATTCCGAAATCCGTATGGAACGCCAAAAGGCGGAATTTCAATCACTTCAGCTGCAGATTAATCCGCATTTTATGTATAACACACTGGAGACTATCGTTTGCTATGCGACTATTCAGGACTCCGAGGAGATTTCTGAAATTGTGAAGGCTTTGGCTTACATGCTGCGTTACTCCGTTCAGACCAATCTTGAGGAAATTACGGTAGCTAATGAGTTGAAGCATGTTATGT
Organism: Paenibacillus sp. 01T422; assembly: GCF_056398785.1. NCBI lineage: Bacteria > Bacillati > Bacillota > Bacilli > Caryophanales > Paenibacillaceae > Paenibacillus > Paenibacillus sp. 01T422. The sequence goes on from NZ_JBFTQB010000088.1 coordinate 11,253, forward strand.
ATTATTTGGTCGTATTAAGGCATCGCATAGGTCGGGAGTTCGAGATTGATGTAGCGATTAAGCCTGAATATTTGCTTCATGTCATGGTTCGTCTGACGCTGCAGCCGCTAGTTGAAAATGTGTTTCAACATGCCTTCCCGGATGGTCTGGAGGATTATCATGTTGTCCGGATTGATGGCGGCGTAAGTGATGGCATCTTTTGGATCAGTGTGGAGGATAACGGCTCTGGGATGTCAGAAGCGAAGCTTGCGCAGCTCCAGAAGAAGCTGAATACCAATCGACTGGCAGATGGCGAAGTAGATGAAGCAGGCAAAAAGGGTGGCATCGGCGTTTTGAACGTCCACCGCAGGATTCAGATGGTTTATGGCGACCAGTATGGACTGCGAATTGAGAGCAAGCTTGAACAAGGCACCAAGATGATTATGGCTATGCCAGCTTTGCCCAAAAAGCTGGAGTAGGTGGAAGCAGCCGGATCAGCAAGGCACAATTTCTTTCTTGTGAAAACTAATTCTCATAAAAATTTCGGGCAAGTTCTCTTCTGTGGGTGCATAGGAT
>NZ_JBFTQB010000089.1:0-16834 GCF_056398785.1 Paenibacillus sp. 01T422
AATCTATAAACACATGGAAGCCCCACAACCCTTGCGGTTTGTGGGGTTTTGTTCCGAAAAACAGTTTGTGCGTTTCTTGCAAATTCTACAGGAAATTATTCAACCTTCGGTAAATATGACGTACTGTTGTCAGCTTTACTATGCTATGCTGAGTAAGATCATGATGATTGATTATTAGACGGAGGCATAACAGAGATGGCAGATGCATTAAAAGACATGTACAACCGATCCTTCCTTCAGCAATTCGCTACAAAAGTTCATAGCGCTTATAAACCATTTGACGAGAAATCGTTCGTCGAGGGGGCCATGAATGGTGACTGGGAAGATCTAGCGTTAAAACAAAGGATGAGGAAAATTACACGAACCCTCGGCGAGCATCTACCGCCTTCTTTTAGCGAGGCGTTGGCCATTTTATATGCAATTGAAGATACATGTACGGGTTTCCCTTATTTGTTTTTTCCTGATTTTGTGGAAGTATACGGGCAAAACAGCGAGCATTGGGAGATGTCTATGCAAGCATTGGAAAGATTCACGTCAAGATCTTCCGCTGAGTTTGCTGTTCGGCCGTTTATTTTGCGTGATCCCGAACGAATGATGCTCCAAATGTCCGTATGGGCAGATCATCCGAATGAGCATGTACGCAGGCTCTCTAGTGAAGGATGCCGTCCACGTCTTCCTTGGGGACAAGCGTTGGGGATATTTAAGCGAGATCCTGCTCCGGTACTGGGCATACTGGAGAAGCTTAAAGCAGATCCGTCGCTATATGTCCGTAAGAGTGTCGCTAACAATTTGAACGATATTGCGAAGGATCATCCGGCTCTCGTTCTGGAGACAGCGGGGCGTTGGAAAGGGACTAATCCAGATACAGACTGGATCGTGAGGCACGGCTGCAGGACCTTGATTCGCCAAGCGAGTCCAGAGGTGCTCGCCTTGTTCGGATATGCCGTATCGCGTGATGACGATCCGATCGCGGACTACGCGGCGCTTATTACCGAGCCGAACGAACGGAAGATTGGCGAGAACTGCGAGCTTCGATATGAAGTTCATGTGCGGCAGGGCGAACCTGTGCATCTACGTATCGAATACGGAATCGATTTTGTCAAAGCAGGGGGGAAACATTCCCGGAAGTTGTTTTTGCTGTCCGATAAAACCGTTCCCGGAGACTCACGCCTTTCTGCCACTAGAACGCATCGATGGGCAGATCTGTCAACACGCCGACATTACCCTGGCGAGCATCGAATTGTTTTACTCGTGAATGGCAAGGAAGCGGCAGAAACTTCATTAAACCTAACAATGGGGGATTAGGGAGATGATGTGCGTGAGCCATATTCGTATCCAAAAAGTTGTAAATCTTGATACGAATTTATTTAACTAATGAATAATTAATTGACTGGAGATTAGTAATGAATTCTTCTTTACTTCGAAATCGTAATTTTATATTTTTGATGATAGGTGAGGCCATACAAGGCGGGGGTATTTGGACTAGTATCATTGCCAATTTGCAATTCATGCAAAGCCATGTTCCGTCTGACTTAAACAAAAGCTTGATCCTGATGTGCGGATTATTTCTTGGCGTGCTCATTTCCCCGCAAGCCGGTGTGTGGGCAGATCGCTATGATAAGAAGAAAATCTTGCTGATTTCAGGGATTGTCCGTTGTATAGCTCCAATTTGTATGTTTGCAGCTCTACATTACCAGTCTGTAGCGATCATGTTATTGTCGGTCGTCATTATGCAGTTAGCCGCGACGGTGTATATGCCTACCGTGCAAGCTGCGCTGCCTTCCGTTGTTTCAGCTTCTGATCTGCTAAAAGCGAATACCGTCAATTTCAACGTGATTACGATAGCCAGGATTGGCGGTACTGCTGTAGCGGGTATTTTGGTTTCCGTTATGAATCTATATACGGTGTACGCATTGTCGCTTGTATTTTACGTGATTCTTGTCCTGCTAATTACACAGTTGAAGTTCACAAATATCACGGATTCAACAGTTGTTAAGCAGAAAGAGAAAATCCGTTTCTCAGAGCTGTTTCCGCTCATTCGACAAGAGCCAGCTATCCTCATAGCACTTATCAATAGCGGCATCATCACTTTATTCTTGGGTGGTTTCAATTTGCTCGTTCTTAAATTTAGCCAAGTTCAACATAAGCCAGAGTTGATGGGATGGATCTATTCAATTGAAGGCACAAGTATTTTAATCGTAGGTCTATTTGCAAAACGTGTGATTGGTAAGCGAAATTTGGTAACTAGCTCCACACTATTTATGCTGCTATTTGCGATTTCATTTGCTGGAATGTCCTTTAGTGAGAACACTGCTGCTGTACTTGGCTCCTTTGTTTTATTCGGCTGTGCCGTCGCTTTCTTCTTTCCGATGGTATCAACACTCTTCCAAATCAAAGTGCCGCAAGATGTTCAGGGACGTTTCTTCTCGTTTCGAGGAATGGTTGATCGAATCATGTTCCAGGTTGCATTGCTTGCAACGGGTGCGTGTTTGGATTTGTTTGGGATCTCCACCTTTTTAATAACACTGGCTATTCTTACCATAATAAGCGGTATCCTGACCTTGTTTTTTGCCAAACAAAAGTCTGTGGACGTCCGCCAGCCAGCTATTCGTGAAACCGTTGAAGGATAAGCAGAATTGAAGCTGTACCCAATATTAGAGAGTTGAACACAATGAAGCAGTTATAGTATATTTTATTCATCATTCAAAAGGTCATTGTACCTTTCGGTGCAAGGAGGGTACATCATGAAGACGGAGACATTCATTCATATACTTAGTAGTGAACTTGTTGTTGCGCTTGGCTGTACGGAGCCAGTCGCAATTGCTTTAGCAGCGGCGAAGGCAAGGACTTATGTTGACGGCAAAATTGACAAAATTACGGTTCGTGCCAGCGCAGGTATCATCAAAAATGCATTAGCAGTTGGCATACCCGGTACAGGTCAGACAGGAATCGATTTCGTAGCTGCATTAGGGGCAATCGCCGGTAATGCGGAGAAACAGCTAGAAGTTCTAGCTGATATTCATCCAGCAGCTATTACTGAGGCTCGAACAATGGTTGAGCAGGGCCTTTCCGTTGTTCATCTTGCTGATACACCAAGCAAATTATACATTGAAGTTATGATTGTAGCCCAGCAAAAGTATGCGAAGGTTGTTATTACAGATAACCACACGAATATAACGTTGATAGAAGTCGACGGGAAGGTCGTGGATACCGGTGGCTGTGCAAATGCAAGCTTTAAGAGCTCTAGTGAGGATCGGAATTCATTAACGATCGATTCGATTGTTGATTTCGTGAATACGGTCAATCTTGAAGATCTCGGTTTGGTCAAACAAAGCATAGAATTGAATCGCAAGGCAGGATTAGACGGCTTGACACATTCGTACGGACTTGAAGTTGGGAAGACGATAAAAGAGAACGTGCAACGCGGTATTTTATCCGATGATTTAATTTCCCATGCTATGGCACTCGCGGCAGCAGGATCGGATGCCCGCATGGCTGGCTCAACCATGCCTGTCATGGCGAATTCAGGAAGCGGCAACCAAGGGATTGCCGCGACTAATCCTGTTATAGCGGCTGCAGAAAGGCTTGGAGCCTCTGAGGAGCAGCTCATTCGCGCGGTGGCTCTAAGCCATTTGATTACGATTCATATTAAATCGAAGTTTGGGCGGTTATCCGCGTTATGTGGAGTGACTGTATCGGGGACAGGTGCTAGCTGCGGGATTACCTACCTGCTTGGTGGAGGGAAACGCGAGATCAGAGCTGCCATCCAGAACATGCTCGGTAATGTGACCGGAATGATGTGCGATGGGGCCAAAGGAGGCTGCGCTATGAAAGTTGCGACATGTACAAGCGCCGCGGTACAATCTGCTCTTCTGGCCTCAAAAGGGAAGTCTATATCTTCAACGAATGGATTCATTGAAAATGACGCGGAGAAGACAATTGATAACTTCTGTCGGATCGGGAATGAGGCAACTTCCGAGATCGATAAACTGATTCTCGAAATGATGTTAAGCAAGGAGTTATAATCGATTATAGCCGTTTAAATCGTGTGTTTATAACAGATTGGATCTGGGGGATTAAGCCTCAGGTCTTTTTTTGCGACTTTTAATGGAATGATCTTCCGAAGTGTATAGATACAGCTTTAAGCTGTTCTCTATTCGTAGAGCGTGTATGGCGACATCTTGCGTCGGATCAACACCCCTAAATTTGTAATGCTGTATGTTGTTGCCACATGCAGCGCGTAGAAGGAAGAGGAGGTTATCTTGAAACATGAAGAAGAAAGTACAGGCTCTAATCTGCGTTTGTTCCCTTGGTATCATGGGGATGGCTGCTCCGGTAAGCGCACAATCTTTATCCCAGGGCACGCAAAGTGACCAAGTATTGGATTTGCAAGAAAGATTAAGCGCACTTGGTTACCTACATGCTGGAATTACTGGCTATTATGGTAGCCAAACGAAAAATGCTGTTAAGAAATTTCAAGCCAGCTACGGCTTGACGGTTGATGGTGAAGCCGATTCAGTGACATTATCGAAGCTAAAAAAAACGATTTCTCCCAAACAGTCGGTGCTGGACGAGCTGGCACGAATCATTCATTCCGAGGCTCGCGGTGAATCCTTTGCAGGACAAGTTGCCGTGGGTGCTGTTGTACTGAATCGCGTTCAATCCGAACAATTTCCGGATTCCATAACGGAGGTTATTCATCAGCCTGGCCAATTTTCATCCATAGATGATGGCCAGTTTGCCCTCAATCCTAATGAAACAGCATACCGCGCGGCAGTCGCCGCTTTGAATGGTGTGGATCCAACAACAGGTGCGCTTTACTTTTACAATCCTGTCATTGCCAAGGCATCTTGGAGCAAAAAAAGAATGACGAAGATTACGATAGGTAATCACGCATTCACCATTTAGACCTAGTAAAAGGCTGCCTTGTGCGGCCTTTTACGTGTAAATAATGCGCTTATTTAAACTGTGTTATACTCTGAAAGTAGATAAATAACATTTTGCTTGCAACTTATTAAAAATAAGTTATAATAAAAATTGTAACAAATTAAATTACAGAATGTGAGAGTGAAACCATGGCAACTGTACTTTACATTACGGCAAATCCAAATGATCACCAAGCTTCCTATAGTATGGCGGTGGGTAAAGAATTTCTCGAAACTTACCGTGAAGCAAATCCTGGTGACGAAGTTATTCATCTAGACCTGTTCAAAACAAACGTTCCACAAATCGATGGGGATGTATTGAGTGGCTGGGGAAAACTTGGATCAGGTACTGAATTCAGCGCACTAACTGCAGATGAGCAAGCCAAAATTGCGCGTCTTGGCGAAATCGTGGACCAATACATATCCGCAGACAAATATGTGTACGTTTCACCAATGTGGAACTTCTCATTCCCTCCAGTTATGAAAGCTTACATCGATGCGATTTGCGCAGCTGGAAAAACGTTCAAATATACAGCTGAAGGTCCTGTTGGCTTGCTTAACAACAAAAAAGCCGTTCATATTCAAGCATCTGGCGGTGTATACACAGAAGGTCCAGCAATGGGCTTCGAGTCCGGACACAGCTACTTGAAAAAAATCATGATGTTCACTGGCGTACCTAGCTTCGAAGGCATCTTCGTTGAAGGAATGGCTGCTGCACCTGATAAAGCTGCAGAAATTAAAGCTAATGCAATTGTTAAAGCGAAAGAAGTAGCAAAGCAATTCTAAGAATCATACTTTATATTCAAACAGCGCATCTTTGCAGATGCGCTGTTTTTTATTTCGTAGCTTAAAGTTGTAGAAATTCATCGCGGAACTGTTCATAATCGGATACGCGACATTCCAGCTTAAGACGAGTTCCGTCCGGCTCATAGTTTGTTGACTGAATATGGGCATGTTCATTGAAATAGGCCACCAATCGACCTCTCTCATAGGGAATTAATATTTCGCATGCCATGTAATTCTGGAAAATGCGTTCGCGAATCAACTGAGTTAGCTCTTCCATTCCACTATTCTGTCTTGCCGAAAGGTAGACGAGATCATCGTCAAGTTGAGGATAGATATGCTCCGTCAAATCAGACTTATTATAAGCAAAAATCATGGGAATATGATCTGCGCCAAGCTCTTTCAACGTGTCATTGGTTACCTGAATGTGCTTCTCGTATTCTGGATTAGAGACGTCTACGACTTGAATTAACAAATCAGCTTCGGCGACTTCTTCCAAAGTAGAGCGGAAGGCTTTTACTAAATGGTGGGGAAGTTGGCTGACAAACCCTACCGTGTCTGTTAACAGGAACGTTTTACGATCGGGCAAGATGATGCTTCGAACAGATGTCTCCAGTGTGGCGAACAACATGTCTTTGGTAAAGACTTGCTTAAGTGCTCGCGGGTTATACTGTTCAATCATGGCATTCATTAAACTTGACTTGCCCGCATTCGTATAGCCAACTAGACAAATAACTGGCACTTCGTTTTTGCGCCGCTGCTTTCGTTGTGTTTGTCGCCGGCCAACGAGTTTCTCTAGCTCGGATTGCAGAGCTGCGATGCGATCTTCGATTTTACGGCGATCGAGTTCGAGCTTCGTTTCACCTGAACCCCTATTTTTCAAGCCTGCTCCGCCTCCTTGGCGCCCTAAAGACTCTCGCAGTCCAACAAGTCTCGGGAGCATGTAGTGGAGCTGAGCGACCTCGACTTGCAGCTGGGCTTCTCTTGTTTGAGCACGCTCCCCGAAAATATCTAGAATCAGTATCGTCCTGTCAATGACCTTGCAGGCTAGAGAGGATTCCAGGTTTCGAATCTGGGAGGGAGTTAACTCATCGTTACATATGACGACTGAAGCGTCCTTCTCAGAAATTAGAGCGGATAACTCATGAATTTTTCCCGTTCCGATGTAGTGGGAGGGATTCACACGAGTAACTTTCTGGGAAAGCTCGCCAACCACATCAATGTGACACGCTTCAGCCAGATTGCTCAATTCTTCCATCGAATAGGCAAAGTCAGATCGGTTCAAGGGATTGACACCGATAATAATCGCTTTCTCTTTCTGTTGTTCCATAGGTCATCATCCTTTCAAGTTTGGGAGTAAAAGAAACAACACAAGCAGCGGGCTTGTGTTGTCAGTAGTTGAGAGGACGTTGACTATCACTGTGAATACAAGAAAACAAACAATAGTTGGTCGAGAAGGAGAGTACACCTTCCTACAACTGAGCTTCTTGATCACCGATAGGTGCAACTATTCAGGGGTATAAATGGACAAACTTATCCTGAGTCCTCTGTACACAGACAGAATCTTGGGCGCTATTCAATTAGCTGCGCAAAGATCTAACTCGGATAAAATCTATCACACGTAACCCCTCCGTTCGTTTTAATTATTCTCAGATTATCACATGGACAACCTTCTTGGCATCATGAAGAAATAATTATAATTATTTTTTATCAGTAGACGTTATAAATGTGTTGTTTTGACAAGCTGTAGCCGCTCATGATACGTTACTTTTCAAGTCGGTACATCTTTATGGAAGCGAGTGATTGTATCCCATGTATGAACAAAAAACGAAGGAAAACGACACAAGCGTTATGGCGTTTATTGAGGATGTCGATAATCCCAAGAAGCGTGAAGATGCTTATAAGCTTCTGGATATCTTCACGGAAACATCCGGCTATCCAGCGAAGATGTGGGGACCGAGCATCATTGGGTTTGGATCGTATCACTACAAATATGCTAGCGGACATGAAGGTGATGCACCTCTAGTTGCCTTTTCTCCAAGGAAAGCCAAGATTAGTTTGTATTTCACACCAGGCGACTCGCAGCGGGAGTCACTCTTGCAGGACCTTGGTAAACATACCACTGGGAAAGCCTGTGTCTATATTAATAAAGTTGATGATATCCATGTTAATGCATTAAAGGCGTTAATTAACCAGTCGATACTATTTTTGAAAGCGACATATCCAGACTAAGACCTATGAGAATTTACCTATTTTTTAACAAAGAAGAGGCTGCCGCAGGATCGCTGCGCAGCCTATTTTTGCATGTCCTTATTATAAAAAAAGATTTTACGAAATCTGTCTTCCTTTAATAAGGGACTTCATATCGGTGTTGGGATTGGCAAGGATGGGAAGCATTTTTACACTGCTAATCATGGGAGAGAGGCACTGGTGGCAAGTTGGGGCGTATTCAAAGGCGAAATTATCTCGAATCCAACCATTACAATCGTCCTTCTTGCAAGCCCAGATTTTGGTGATCTCCTGAGGGATCTCCTCGATTGATTTTCTTCGAAAATACATCGTGTACTCCTCCTTAGATAAAAAAACTGCCCTTAACACATGTTAAGGACAGTTTGCTGTGTGTTTTCGTATTACAGTTTTACAACGTTCTCGGCTTGAGGACCGCGGTTGCCTTGAGCTACGTTAAATTGAACGCGTTGACCTTCGTCCAAAGATTTGAATCCGTCGCCTTGAATTGCGGAGAAATGTACGAATACGTCATTTCCGCCTTCCATTTCGATAAAGCCAAAGCCTTTCTCTGCGTTAAACCATTTCACTGTACCTGTTTCCATAATGTGTTACCTCCAAAAAGTTATTTAACATGTATTTTTCGACAAAAAAAATCACACATTGAAAAAGTTACCATTACACAAATGATCACCTTTTCAATATGTGAATTTATGCGAAGTCGATTTATAATAGTATCTTAACACATGATCGTCAGCAAAGCAATTTTTTGTATGAACAAGCTTTTTACTTGATCATATTTCCTCTAAAAAAAGACTTTTACCCTGCATTATTGTCCTTCACTCGGGTTTTCCACCCCTTCGATTTCCGATAAGCTATTCATATAAACACTTTCTTGATCAGAAAGGTTAGATACAGAGGTCGGACAGGAGGAAATAGAAATGGAACTGGTGACCGCCAGAATCTCAGAGTCAAAAGAAAAGCCGTTACATAGGCAGATAAGGAGGATTTGGAAATACAAGCTGCTGTATGTCCTGCTAGTTCCGGCATTCTTATGGGTCCTCATTTTTGATTATCTTCCGCTTTACGGAGTCAGCATTGCCTTCATGGATTACAATGCCATACAAGGATTTTCGGGCAGCCACTTGGTAGGGTTCAAATATTTTCAGATGCTGTTCGAGTCCGATATGTTTCTGAATGCGTTCAAGAATACCTTGCTCATTAGCTTGTATAAAATGATAAGCGGTTTTCTATGCCCTATTTTGCTAGCGCTTGCACTAAATGAAATACGTGTCGTATGGTTCAAAAAATCACTCCAGACCGCAGTCTATCTGCCAAGGTTCGTCTCTTGGGTCGTGTATGGGGGAATTATCACGCTGCTCCTTTCCCCGGAAACCGGAGTCATTAATAAAATCATTGCGTTTTTCGGTGGTGATCCCGTTTATCTGCTCGTTAACCCTGCGTATTTTCGAACGATCCTGGTTGCCACGGATGCTATGAAGGAGATGGGATGGGCAGCTATCATCTATATTGCCGCAATCGCTGGACTCAATCCAGAGGTTTATGAAGCGGCCATTATGGACGGAGCGACCCGGTTTCAGCGGATTGCTCACGTCACCTTGCCAGGGATTACAGGAACAATAATCGTCATCTTCATCCTTAGGGTTGGATACATCATGAGTGCCGGGCTTGATCAGGTCATCAATTTGTACAATCCGATGGTCTTTGAAGTCGGAGACATTCTGGACACGTACATTTACCGTGTTGGCATCGAGCAGTTCAACCTTAGCCTTGCTGCAGCAGCAGACGTTATCAAGGGAGTTATAGGGCTTGTATTGATGCTCGCCGCCAATCATATCGCCAGACGGATAAATGATTCCGGCATTTTCTGACAAAAGGGGAAGAGTACCGATGAAGCAAACGAAAGGCGAGAACGTCTTTGTCGCCACGAATTATTTTATACTAACGCTCATAACCATCGTCATTGTAATTCCTTTCTGGTATGTTATTTCCGTTTCAGTGACGCCTTATCACATTTTCAGCGAAAAAAATGGATTGATTTTGTATCCAACATCGATCAGTTTCGAATATTACGCGTATTTGCTGAAAAAAGGCTCGCTCATATTCGCGGCTTATGGCAATACGATCCGCAATACGGTAGGAGGCGTGCTGCTCGCCTTGTTCCTTACGACAACAGCGGCTTACGCACTCGCGGAGAAAAAATTGCCTGGACGCAGGATCTTCATGCTTTACTTCATCTTCACTATGTTATTTAAGGGAGGAATGATCCCCACCTATATCACCATCAAGCAGTTGGGGTTGTTAAACACAAGCTATGTGCTTATTTTGGTTATGGCCTACAGCGCTTTCAATATGATCATCATGAAATCCTTCTTTGAAGGTATTCCTGAAAGCTTGCGAGAATCCGCTTCCATTGATGGAGCTTCTGAGTTCAGAATCCTTTGGCAGATCGTCTTACCTTTATCCAAGCCAGTTATCGCCACGATTGGCCTGCTGTATCTAGTGGTCTACTGGAACGATTTCTTCAATGCGATGTTGTATGTTACCGATTGGCACAAAGCTCCTGTACAGCTCGTATTGCGCACCATTATTGCCAGCTCCAGCCTCCCGCCAGAGCTGCTAGAAGCAGCAGGTTCCACGCCGCCGCCTACAGTTGGGATCCAAATGGCTGCAATTGTGATTGTGGCATTGCCGATGCTGCTGATTTATCCGTTTATCCAAAAGCACTTTGAACAGGGGATGCTGATTGGTTCTGTGAAGGGATAGAAGTTTTACTCCAAGGGCTTATCCCGATCGAGGTACATGATAAAGAAAATTCAAGGAGGTCATTACAACATGTCAACTCAAGCTAAAGTTTGGTCGTACAGCGCTCTTGCAGCCATATTGGCAGGTGCCGTGACACTCACAGGATGCAGCAAAACTGTCGATCCTGCTACTGCTTCGTCTTCGCCCACAGAAATCGCTGGTTCAGCGGCACCGAAAAGTGATGTGCCATATGAACTGAAATGGCTGAAAGCGCAGGATATATCCAAGCCCTACGATCCATCGAAGGATATCATCATGCACACGGTTGAGAAGAAACTGAACATCAAAATCGTACCAGAGATGGTGGATGTCCAGCAGTACAAAACGAAGCTGAATCTGAAGATGTCGAGCGGAGACATCCCTGATGTGGTGCGGATTGACTTTGCGGATGATTTCCAGAAATATGCTCAACAAGGCGCTTTTTTCGACCTCACGAATCTAATTAATGAAAAAGATACCCCAAATATTCTCAAGGAAGTTCCAAAAGAAGTTTTTGAGCAGGCAAAAGTTAACGGGAAAATTTACGGAATTCCTTATCAAGGGGGACCAGGGGCAGGGTATCGCTGGAATCTGGTGCTGCGCAAGGATTATTTGGAAAGCGCAGGCGCTCAGGTACCCAAAACGCTGGAAGAGTATGACAACTTGCTGAAAAAAATCAAGGCAGATAAACCGGATGTCATCCCGTTAGGCGGCTACACGGCTCAGATTGGGCAGCAGAAATATGCCAACAACTCTTTTGACCATATTTTTGGCGCATTTGGCGTAACACCGGGTTATTTCACTGAGAAAGACGGTAAATTCAGCAATTATGATATCGATCCCAAAATGAAAGATGCCCTGCTTTATTTGCAGAAAATGTATGCAGAAGGACTCATTGATAAGGAATTTGCAACCATTAAAGAAGAGCAATTACGGGCGAAGCTGTTCAGCGGCAAACTATTTTCCTGGATGGGCTGGTGGTCAACGCCGAATGATTACGATACCCAAGTCGAAACCAACGAACTCAAGAAAAGCGGAAAGCTCGCATCAGACGTATCTGGATTCACCAACGAAAATTGCCAAACTTGTTGAACTGAATACGATGCGGGATTCCGCCTTTACGCAAATCATTATGGGGGCAGATGGTAAAAAGTTCGATGAATTTGTGGAGAAATGGAAATCACAAGGCGGCACACAAATTCTTACAGAACTAGAGGCTTCTTTTAAGAAAAAATCAGGTGTATGATTATTGTAAAGTCGGACCGCAGCTGAATTGCCGAAGCCCCTCTGTAGTATGAACGTATGGGGCTTCGGTGATAACGTCGGTGAAAAAGGGTAGGTTTGGATGGCTATTCGTAGACGAAAACACAGCGGCAGCTCAGGGTTGTTATCTAGACTCAGTCTTCCGATATTTGCATTGATTGTCACTTTCATCGCACTTTTTGCGGCAGCGGCCAGTTATATCCTCATCCGGGTACAGAATGACCATTCCATCAAAATGGCGGAACAGTCCATGAAATTCGTTTATAGAAATATCGAATACCAATTCGATACGATGAATAACGTAGCGGCTTTTGTATTAAGCAATCAGTCTATTGAAAACTTGCTAATGAATACATATCAAGAGCCGTATGAAGCGGCAGACGATTATTATACATTGCAGACTAATCTGCAGAATCTGTCCTTGTTGTCACTCTTGAACGACTTCGGCTCAGGCAACATCGCGCAGCAATCCTATGTAGTCTCCGTCATATTGGAACCGGAGAGTGGGTTATACGCGATGGCCCCTGATCATTTCTACCCGACTACGGGTATTTTCAAAAATGGCGATTTGCAAAATCAAGGATGGTTCCAAAATTTGGCGAGCGGAAAGCAACAGAATGTTTGGTGGGGTCAAAAGACGGATTCAAACATTGCAATGATTTATTCGGCAAGGAAAAAAGCGAGCCTCAAAGACGGCAGAAGCATCGGCACCGTGATCGTCGGTGCGGATACACGCTCATGTTCGAGACACTGAAGAATGGGTGGAAGCTTCTCGCCGTAGCTCCCAGCAGTCATTTTAGCAGGTACACCTTCGCCATTTCGGCAATTGGCGCTGCCACGGCAGCCGCCGCGCTACTTATAGCGGGTATATGGCTCCGAAGAATCGTTGTTCGGGTCACTGTCCCTATCACTAGATTGGTCACTGCCATCCAGCGCCCGGAAGTTGTAGAGTTTAAAGAGCCGCTTCCGTCGCAAAGGACAGGGATCTACGAGGTCGATGAGCTGAATCAGAAGTTCACGTCAATGCTCGTAACGATTCATAGCCTAATCGAGAAATCATTTACAGAGGAAATTGAACGCAGACAGCTGCAATTGGAGCTGTTGCACGCCCAGATCAATCCTCATTTTCTATACAACACTTTGGATTTAATTAACTGTCGGGCCATCATGGCAGGGGATCGGGAAACGAGTCAGATTGTTCGTTCGCTTGCCAATGTATTTCGCTACGGCCTGAACCGTGGGCAAACCTGGATCTCCTTGGAAGAAGAGATTAAGCAAGTGGAAGCCTATCTTCTTATTCAGAAAATGATGATTGATGATTTGACCTTCGATATCCAAATTCCGAGTGAACTCTTGTCGACAACCATCGTTCACCTCATTTTGCAACCGTTAGCAGAAAACGCTATCATACATGGATTTGCGGATCGTAAGAGCGGTTGCCATATTGCCATTTCTGCTAGATTAGAGCGCGGAGAACTCATACTCAGGGTCGAAGACAACGGCCGCGGATGCGATGTGGGGAAGATGAATCAGATGCTCAGGCAGCAGCTTGTACGAGACGATGTCTTCGCGCACGAAGCAGGAAGCGGATACGGCACGATGAATGTCCATCGGAGAGTTCAATTACATGACGGGGACGGATTTGGTTTGCGTTATCTGAAGGTAGCGGAGGGTGCTGGTACCAGTGTCGAAGTTGTTATGCCTTATCGTCCAGAACGAGCTGTAGCCAGAAAGGATGCTTCGTATGTTTAAGCTGTTGATTGCGGAAGATGTGAAAATTGTGCGTGAGACTTTGGTTCGTGCCATTCATTGGAAAGCTCTGAATATCCAGCTTCTAGGAGCGGTAGAGAATGGGCAAGAGGTGCTGGACTGGTTAGAACGCGAGGAACCGGATCTACTTTTGACGGATATCGGCATGCCCAGAATGAATGGATTGGAATTGATGGAGATCATCAAATCCCGTAATCTGGATATCCGCTGTATTATTTTATCAGGACTGAATGAATTTGAGCATGCTAGGCAGGCGATTAAGCTGCAAGTGCTGGATTATGTACTGAAACCCATCGACCCGGATGCTATTGAGAAAGTACTTGCGAATGCTGTTGGCGTGCTTCGCAAGGAGAGGGAAGACCGTCTCGCTTTGATGATGGCAGAAAAGGCAGCCAAAGATACACTCCCGAATTTGACAGAAACCCTGCTTCATGTGGAATGGAGCGGGAATTTGAAGAAGAAGAAGTTGGTTGAGCAAGCGATACAGTATATTAAAGAAAGATATATGCGTAAGGAGCTGTCACTCTCAGATGTAGCAGATGCCGTTGGATTAAGCGATAAATATTTGAATCTGCTCTTTAAAGAAGTAACTGGAGTTACGATTAACCATGCAATTATTCGTCTTCGGATGGAACAGGCAGCTCGGCTTCTGAAAGATCCTGCGATTAAAATCTATGAAATCTGCGACAAAATTGGGTATACAGATCAGGATCATTTCAGGGAAAGTTTTAAGAAACAGTACGGGGTGACGCCTTCTGAGTACCGAAATAAGTTTTTGTAGACCAGCCGCGGCTACCAACGTCTGATGGACTAGAGGAAAATATGAGAATGATCGTTACGAAATAATTCTTTACCGATCGTTCTTGATATGCTAAGATACTCTCTGTAAGGAAGAGGTCGTACAGTCTCAAAAAAAGAAACAGGTAGTTGACACTTTTTTTTAATATTTTAAGAATGATCGTTCTTAAATAAAATTTATTTTCAGAGGAGAGATTGAAGATGGGAAAATTAAATGGGAAAGTTGCTTTAATTACTGGAGGAAGCAGCGGTATTGGTTTTGAATCGGCAAAATTGTTTGTGGCAGAAGGTGCGAAGGTGGTTATTACCGGTCGTAATCAGGAAGCGTTGAACGCCGCGGTAGATAGACTTGGAGCATCTAATGTACTTGCTGTTCAAGCAGATGCGACTGATCCAACAAGTGCTGATAAAGCTGTGTCTGAAGCAATCAACACATTCGGCCGACTAGATGTCGTTTTCGCGAACGCGGGTATTTCTGGTTATACGCCAGTTGGAGGTACCGAACTTGCTCTCTTTGAGAAAATTCTTCAGGTAAACGTTACAGGGGTATTTTTCACCGTGCAAGCTGCTTTGCCTCATCTGAAGGCTGGAGCTTCAGTGATCCTAAACGGTTCTGTACTGGCTAAAGCAGGAAGTCCGGGTTATGCTGCCTATGCCGCAAGTAAAGGTGCTGTTACCAGTTTGGCAAGAGT
The DNA here is from genome assembly GCF_056398785.1 of Paenibacillus sp. 01T422. Taxonomy (NCBI): domain Bacteria; kingdom Bacillati; phylum Bacillota; class Bacilli; order Caryophanales; family Paenibacillaceae; genus Paenibacillus; species Paenibacillus sp. 01T422. The sequence goes on from NZ_JBFTQB010000089.1 coordinate 15,263, forward strand.
GCTCGTTTCCGAATTGTCTCCTAAGGGTGTCCGTGTAAATACGGTCGTACCTGGAGCCACACGGACACCAATTTGGGGCCAACCCGAAGGAATTGCACAAGCTGAATCTGCGATAGCGCCTAAAGTTCCGCTGAATCGCTTGGGTGAACCAGTGGAGATCGCCAATGTTGCTTTGTTCCTGGCATCAGATGACTCATCCTTTGTCCAGGGTGCTGAAATTAGCGTAGATGGCGGCGCGGGATCATCCCCGATGGGGGCTCCAGTTTATCGTAAGGGTTAATTTTATTGATTTTTGAAAATGAGTCTGATATAATTCAATTAAATTTTATGAGTGGAGTTGAAAGCATAATGTAGTATTTCTTGCTAACGGTAAAACATTAAAGCGAAATTTCGCATGTTTTATTTCGTATGCAAGAAAGTTACATTATCTTTCACTCAAACGATATCCTTATTTAATTCCGTATTGGGGCTATTTAACTGTATTTATTTGAGCTACAAGAATGTAACTTTCTTGTAGCTTTTATTTTTTTTATACAGGAGGATCAGTCTATGTCATTAATAAATGTTACAAACCTGACGTTCGCCTATGAGGGAAGTTACGATAACATCTTTGAAAATGTCAACTTCCAAATCGATACCGATTGGAAATTAGGGTTTACAGGAAGAAACGGGAGAGGGAAGACAACGTTTCTCAAATTATTGCTCGGTAAATTTGAATTCAGTGGCTATATTTCTGCTAATGTCAGCTTTGAATATTTCCCGTTTCCTGTTGAGAACAAAAGTAATCATACCCTTGATGTCATCAGCGACATTTATCCAGACTATATTCACTGGCAGTTAATGCGCGAGCTTTCTCTGTTAAAGGTTTCGGAGGATGTCTTGTACCGCCCATTTGACTCCTTGTCTAACGGAGAGCAAACGAAAGTGCTGCTGGCTACTTTGTTCATCAAAGAGAATAGTTTCCTGCTAATTGATGAACCGACCAATCATCTGGATATGAAAGCAAGAAAACTGGTGAGTGATTATCTCAAGTCGAAAAGTGGATTTATCTTGATATCACATGACAGATCATTTCTTGATAACTGTGTTGACCACATTTTATCCATCAATAAGACCAATATAGAGATTCAAAAAGGGAATTTCTCAAGCTGGTGGGAAAATAAGTCGCGGCAAGATAACTTCGAGYTGGCTGAGAACGAAAAACTTAGAAAAGACATCAAACGATTGTCAGATTCCGCTAAACGGACGGGCAACTGGTCGCATGAAGTGGAAAAAACAAAAAACGGAACAAGAAATTCCGGTTCCAAGGTAGACAAAGGCTATATTGGCCACAAAGCTGCTAAAATGATGAAACGCTCTAAAGCTATTGAGCAAAGACAGCACACGGCAATCAATGAAAAGTCTAAGCTTCTCAAAAATATTGAGAGCTCAGAAAGCTTAGAGATTGCACAGCTTGCTTTTCACAAAAACCAGCTGGTTGAGCTTGATCATGTTTCCATTTATTATGGGGAGAAAACCGTATGCTCAGATATAAATTTCACGATTGAACAGGGCGAACGTATTGCACTTTCG
>NZ_JBFTQB010000090.1:0-11756 GCF_056398785.1 Paenibacillus sp. 01T422
TCCCTCACCAGCTGCTTAGCGGCGGGGTGTCGGGATTCGCCATGATTATCGGCTATTTTACGAACTGGAACATTGGCTTATTATATTTAATTTTCAACTTACCCCTCATGATCTGGGGAATGATTGCGATCGGCCGCAGATTTATTATGATCAGTGTTGCATCTGTCATTTTAACCGCGTGGTTGATGCAAATTCTACCTACTAGCTATGTTGCGCAGGAGCCTATCCTTGGCGCAGTGTTTGGTGGTGTATTGATCGGGATCGGAAGCGGTATCACCTTAAGGATTGGCGGTTCCACTGGCGGCTTTGATATTGTTGGCTTGATTTTAACCCGCAAGTTCGATTTTCCATTGGGCAATATTATATCCGGTATGAATGGGATCGTAATTGTGGCTCTCGGTTATTTTAAAAATAATTGGGACCTCGCCCTCTTCTCCATGTTAGCCATCTATATCTGTGGTAAAGTCGTCGATACGGTACATATTCGCCATATTAAGGTGACGGCGTTCATCGTTACGAAACAGAAGGATGAGTTGACTCATGAGCTGCTGCAGCTTCCCAGAGGTGTCACACTAGTAAAAACAGAAGGCGCTTATACCAAACAACAACATGATATGCTCATGACCGTCACAACCCGCTATGAGCTTGCTGAGTTAAAACGAATTATTAAGAAGATAGACCCAAAAGCGTTCGTAAATATCGTTGAAACCGTTGGTGTCGTTGGCGAATTCCGCAAGCTGAAGTCGTAAATCGTGTAACCAGCCTCTTTCATCCGTATTAAATTGTGTTATAATGATTGTAATTTCATATAGTTCTGGTTTCATCGTGAGTGGTTCAGGCGTAGTTCTTATTCTAATCTTATGATTGGAAGGGTGATGCTTGTGGAAACAGTCAAATTATCCAGGATTGTAATGAAATTAACACCCGAGTTGTACCCCTTCTTAACCAGCTGTGAGCTGGACTCTGAGATCGTCCTTCGGTTTGGTATCGAGGCGCTCGAGGCAGAAGATGTCATGGAGATTATTCAATTCAGTATTTCGGAACATCATAAAGACGCCCTTTATCATTAAGGGGCGTCTTTTTCTGATTATGCACAATTTTTTACACATTGTTATTGAGTTTGTAATAATTAGGCTATATAGGTTATGATATGAATATGATATAATAGAGCTTAAGATAAATTATTGGAGGTGTCTAGAATGGGAGCATTATCTCCTTGGCACATCATCTTAGTCGCAATTGTTGCCCTTCTCTTGTTCGGGCCTAATAAACTGCCTGAACTTGGCAGAGGTTTTGGCAAAATGTTTCGTGAATTCAAAGATGCAACGAGTGGAAACGGCGGTAACAACACATCTGATGATCAGCCTGCACCGGTTCGCAAAGAGATTAACCCTGCAGAAGTAACGAATACAGAGGCAGGTCAGGTTAACAAATAATGAAAAGCACCCGGTAATATTCTTTCTACAGGGTGCTTTTATTTTTTTAGCCTCTGCCGCGCATAACCGCCTGTGTGCCTAAGAACATAACTGCTGCAATGGCAGACATGACCGTCGCGAATACATACATGCTTGCGCCTCCCCACTGTTCACTTAACCAGCCCCCTATCGAACCTCCGATAATTCCTGCTAGTCCCATGAACACCATGGCAAGTATTGATTGCCCCGTTGATCCAAACTGTTCCGGCAGCAAACGAACGACATATTGTACAGCAACAATCCACAACACTGCGAAAGTAAGCATTTGTGTAACTTGCAGCCCGATTAGCACCCAAGGATCTGTGATCACCGAATAAAGAATCCAACGAATTGTATAGATAATAGCAACAATTCCAAGAACAGTAAGCTCATGATAGCGATGAATGTATCGATTTATTAAGGCAAATACAGGAATTTCGCTACATGCTGCAATTGCCCATGCCCAGCTTACCATCGAATCCGTGGCACCCAATTTATTGAGATATAGGCCTAATAGTGCATCATTCATGCGATGTGGAATTGAAATGATCAAGATCATTAACATAAACCACAGGAAGCTTTTACTTTTAAAAATAATACTGATTGCACTTAGCGTAATACGCTGTCCACTACTCTTCTCATCCTTAATAAAGGCAAGAAGCAGGAATGGAAAGATCCACAGAACCCAATAAAAATATGGAATTTTTGCTACCCCGCCTAATTGATCCAGCAGCAGTCCCGAAATTAATGCAACCCCCGAGAAACCAATGGAGCCCCATACTCGAACTGAGCCATAAGACATTCCACGAACAGCTGTTGATTTCACGACCAAATTATCGATGAGCGGGATCGATGGCAGTAAGAAGAAATAAAGCAGCAGTATAAAGCCTAATGTAAGCCCGAACCCGCTCGTTAAAAAAAGCCCAAAGCTGCCTAATAATGAAAGCACCCACAGCAAAAATACGATGTTTTTCACGGAATTGAACCTGTCACTTACATACCCCCAGAAGGGTTGAGCGAATATCGAGATAAAAGGTCCGATCATCATTAACAGTCCAATTTCTGCTGCTGTATAACCTTTCGTTTGCAAGTATAGAGGTAAATAAGGCATTAAGATTGCGCTTGAAGCATAGTAAAAAAAGTTAACTCCCGACAAAGATACAATTTGCTTATCAAGTTTCAACAACGACTACCTTCTTTCTACAACTCTCAACAAATTTCCTCTGTGCGGAGCTTGCTGCTTGCTTTATAATAAAGCAGAGAACAAGATTGGAGAGGACTTATACATCATGGAAATTTTACTTGCTTCACTTGCCCTTATTTGGGGCAATGTTACTGCCGCTAACCCTGACGCAAGCTTCGAGCAGCTCGTACAAGCATCTCTGGATGCCAAGAATGCCGTAGCAATCGTTCAACCAGCCCCAACTAATGATCCAATTGATCCTCTCGCCCCAACCAACAAACTAGATCCGCAAAAAGACGCTCCCAAGGTTAAAGGTATCTATGCTACTGCGCATAGTGCCGGAGGTGCCCGTCTCAATACACTTGTGAAACTGATGGACGACACGGAACTGAACGCCATGGTCATCGACGTCAAAGACGATTGGGGCTACATCACATGGGAAACAGGCAATCCAGAACTGGACGCAATGGGGACCACCCAGAAAATCATTGGCAATATGCCTGGACTGATGAGCACGCTTGATGAACATAAGATTTATCCCATTGCACGCATCGTTGTTTTCAAGGACACCGTTCTTGCTAAGAAGAAACCAGAATTATCCTTTGTTAATCCAGACGGCACGCTTTGGGGCAATGGCAAAAATCCGCCAGACAGCTTCGTAAATCCATATAACAAAGAAGTATGGGATTACAATATCGCTGTAGCCAAAGAAGCCGTCAAAGCCGGATTCAAAGAAATTCAATTCGATTACGTCCGTTTTCCGGAAGGCTTTGAGAAAAGAGCAGACACACTCAAATACACCAAAGATGAGCGTCCTCGCATCGATGCTGTAGCCTCTTTCGTCAAATATGCCAAAGAACAACTGCAGCCACTTGGCGTACGTGTTTCCGTTGATATTTTCGGATATGCCGCATCGGTCCCGGCAGCTGAGGGTATTGGACAAGATTTCGAGAAAATTTCTCAAAATGTCGATGTCATTTCCCCGATGATTTATCCGAGTCATTATAGTACGGGCTGGTTTGGCGCTAAAGTACCAGATGCCGCCCCTTATGTGACAATTAACGGTGCATCGAAGGATACAACGAAGAAATTAGAAGCTATCGACAAAAAAGGTTGGAAGCCAGTCGTTCGCCCTTGGATTCAAGATTTCACCGCCTCATGGGTATCAGGTTACATTAAGTACGGCCCGCATGAAGTGCAAGAACAAATTCGCGCACTAAAAGATAATGGCGTAGACGAATTCTTGCTATGGAATGCCAATAACAACTACACACCTAATGTTAGTTATTAATCAAGGAAACACCCTGAGGCTATATCCCTCAGGGTGTTTTATCGTATAATCAAGATTATGTTACCAGATTTGAGGTTAAGCTGTACACAAAAAGTTACACAAGAGATAGTGCCAATTACAAGAGATACTTTAGAGGAGTTGAAGAAATGAACATTGTTGCCATTACGGATATGGATCTGTCCCTTATGGAAGAGCAAATGCCGCAGGATCTAAAGAGCCGCACCCAATTCCAATGGTTTAGATCTTCAAAAGATGCTCAAGAACATCTTGCTGATGCTGAAGTAATCATTACAGCAGGTCGGATTAATCCAGAATACGTCACCAAAGAAAGGGCCCCTAAGCTCAGATGGATGCAAACATTATCCGCCGGGGTGGATAAGCTGCCTCTACAAGCGTTGGCAGAGCGGCAAATCCCGCTGACTAACGCGCGCGGAGTACATACGATCCAGATGAGCGAGTTTACGCTCAGTCTTATGCTTCAGTGGGTACGCAAATCCAATGAACTATATGAATGCCAGCTCCAAAGAGAATGGTATCAGCGTATCTCCGTAGGTGAGCTTGCTGGAAAAACGCTAGGTATTGTTGGTGCCGGAGCTATCGGTGAAGCCGTTGCCCGCAAAGCGAAAGCATTCGATATGTCGGTCATCGGTTTAAACCGCTCTGGTACCCCACAGTCTGGTTATGATCAAACCGTCAGCGGCGATAATGGGCTTCAACTTCTGCTTGCCCAAAGTGATTTCGTCGTCCTGCTTCTTCCCAGCACTCCAAAAACGCGAGGCTTAATCACGAAAGAGCATCTAAGCCTAATGAAACCAAGCGCCTTCTTGATTAATCTTGCACGAGGCGATGTGATAGATGAAGGTGCATTGACGCTTATGCTCCAGGAAGGTACGCTCGCTGGTGCTGCGCTCGATGTTTTCGAACAGGAACCATTGCCGGCGACTTCTCCACTCTGGAGCATGGCTAACGTGATCGTTACTCCACATATCGCGGGATCGTCCTCGCATTATACAGAGCGTGTATCTGTGATCTTTTATCATAATTTGCGAGCGCTCTTGGATGGCGGAGAAATGATGAACCTGGTGAACATCAACGAAGGTTACTAAACAACAAACGCACCTTATCCTACGCGGAATTGCTTCCGAGTGATAAGGTGCGTTCATCATTATCTGGCAGTTATCGCAGCTAATCCTCTCATATAGGGACGAAGTGCCTCAGGAAGATAGATCGAACCGTCTGCTTGCTGATGGTTTTCAAGTAAAGGAATCAGAATACGAGGTGTGGCTACAGCAGTATTGTTGAGTGTATAACAATAGCGAAGCTCGCCATTCTGATCTCGGTAACGCAGCCCGCAGCGGCGTGCTTGAAAATCAAGGAGGCTTGACGACGAGTGCGTCTCGCCATAGGCCGCCCGGCTTGGCATCCATGTTTCGATATCGTACTGCTTATAATTTTTGGCCCCCATATCACCAGCGCACACCGCAACAATTCGATATGGCAGCTCTAACAGATCCAGAATATCTTCCGCATTCCTCGTAATCTGCTCCATCATTCGATCAGCCATCTCAGGATCATTCTTACAAACAATTACCTGCTCAACCTTCGCAAACTGATGAACGCGATATAATMCACGCACATCTCGACCGGCCGAACCTGCCTCCTTACGGAAGCAATTCGATACTGCCGCCAGCTGAATAGGGCCATCCGAAAGATCTACAATTTCATTCGCATAATACGAAATAAGCGGTCCTTCCGATGTTCCTACTAACCATTTGCTCTCATCCTGCAGCTCATAAGTCTGATCCTTCCCAGCTGGAAAAAACGCTGCGTTCACCAGTGTTTCTTCACGAACCATCAACGGTACATCCATGACCGTGAAGCCACGATCCGTTAACAGATCGATGGCTAGCTGCTGAACCGCTCTGTGCAAGTACAACCCCATTCCTTTGAGGTAATAATTGCGGGTTCCAGCTACCTTAACACCTCGCGGTATATCCAGAATGTCTAGATCCTCCCCGATATGCAGATGATCCCGAGGCTCGAATGCAAATGATGCAGGCTCTCTTACTATTTTCACGACAACATTATCTTGATCCGTAGCGCCTTCAGGTGTGTCAGGCGAAGCAAGGTTCGGCACTGCCAGCATAAGTTCTTTGAACCGTTGCTCATAGTTCGCAAGCTCCTCTTGATCCGCTGCCAGGCCTACATTCCAGCTGCGAACTTGCTCCTTCAGCTCATCGGCTTCCGCTCGCTTCTTCTCAGCCATATACGTTGCAATCTGGGCAGTCGCACGATTGCGCTCTGCTCGAAGCAAGTCAACACGATGCTGCACTTGCCTCTTCTTCTCTTCTACTTCCAGGAGCTCCTCCAAGGGACATTCAATTCCCTTCTGCTTAGCAGCTTCCTTAACCTGATCTTGATTGATGCGAATCCACTTGATATCCAACATTCTCCGTCACCGCTTCCTTTTCGAATATGAGAAAAAGACAAAAAACGCCCTTGTCCGAATTGGGACGAGGAGCGTTCTGCTCGCGGTGCCACCCAACTTGATGACGACAATATCTTGTCATCATCCGCTTGGTTCCGCGATAACGGGCGGTGCCGGTTTACTTAGAGAGAGTCGATGCTTATTCAGCCATCAGCCGTTCCGATCATAAACGTCTCCGAGTTGGATGCTCTTCATAGACATAATGTCGCTTTGTACGTTGTTCGCTATTATAGACGAAGTCAATCCTCAGGTCAATAGGCACTCTGCTTATTAACTTTATTGGGATAAACGACTTGCCAACTCATAAAGCTCTTTGTTGAATTCACGCTTTGTATTAACTACTAAGTTAATATCCGTAGCGACTAACTCGCCTTTGATGACGCCACATGCTTTGGAAGAATCGCCCTCCATCAATCTACGAACCGCAAAATCACCAAGACGACTTGCCAAGATACGGTCGTTATGCGTTGGTGTTCCACCGCGTTGAATATGACCTAGAACGGTAACGCGCGGCTCAATACCAACAACCTCTGTGATCTGCTTAGCAACTCCGTCACCAGTGCCTGCTCCTTCAGCGATCAGGATGATACTGTGACGTTTGCCGTGGGAGAAGTTGTCTTTCATACGGTTAGCCACTTCACAAATGTCAACTTCAACCTCTGGCACGATGATCGTTTCTGCACCGCTGGCTAATCCCGCATAAAGAGCAATCTCTCCGCAGTGACGTCCCATAACTTCTACGATTGATGAACGCTCATGGGAAGTCATTGTATCGCGAAGCTTATTGATCGCATCCACTACGATGCTTACCGCTGTATCGAAACCGATCGTAAAGTCCGTAAACGGAATGTCATTGTCGATCGTCCCTGGCAGACCCATCGTTTTGATACCCAATTTACTTAGTTTGTTCGCTCCTTGGTAAGAACCGTCCCCACCAATAACAACCAAGCCGTCAATGCCACGGCGGCGCAGGTTATCAGCAGCAATTTGTTGACCTTCTGGAGTCATAAATTCTTTGCAGCGTGCTGTCTGCAGGATCGTTCCTCCACGTTGGATGATATCTCCAACGCTTCTGAGATCCATTTTGCGAATATCATCGTTAATTAATCCATGATAGCCACGTTGTACGGCATAAACTTCAAGTCCATGGAACAATGCGCTTCTTACAACCGCACGTACCGCCGCATTCATCCCCTGGGAGTCTCCTCCGCTTGTTAAAACTGCAATTGATTTTACTGCTGACATTTCATTTTCCTCCTTCAAATTCTTGTGAATGACATTCATGATGTCGTACGGATATACATGCTATTTAGCCAGAAAAACAACCGGGTTAACGGACTATTTTTCATAAGACGCTTGGATATGTTTTTTACTTGTTGTTGTCCATTCACTTTAGGGTCTGACAGATAGAGCGCGAGCAAACCTTCGATTATCATACGATGAAATCGCGGATGTTCCAAGAACAAAATTTTGCTGCGCGCTTCCTGCACGATAAATGCAATCMTCTCGACCGTGTCCTCCATAGAGCCGTAATAGCTGCAGAAGTTCAGATCTCCACCAAGAATATCTTCTTCCTGATCAATTAAATAATCAAGCAAAATATGAAGCCCGCAGACGTAAGGGAAATACGCCTCACGAATCGCCTCCACCTGCTTGTCATTCAACTGTGTATCGCATGCCGCAAGGAACAACATAAACATCCCTAGCGTCGACCCCGTAGCTGCCGCAAATTCATTCCAAGCAATCTGGCGATAACGATGATGATGAAGTTGCCACCACTGTTGAAGCTCTTGCTCTCGCATATCTTTGCGGATATGCTTGTACACTTGTAAATCGCAGTATAAAGCAACGAAATCCCGCACCTGATCCGCGACTTGTCCATAAGACGGCAGCAAATCGATACAGGATTGGCACTTCAGAACAAGATCCCTTAAATAGTTGCCGTCCTCTTTCTCCTGCCTGTACGCATAATAATCATGCAGAGGTTTGGATGGATCTACGGCATCCAGCATCGATTGATGCAATTGGCGGAAATCTTGAGGATCCAGCGAAGTGCTGCGATCACATAAATTATCTAGATAGTCGCTGATCGTCTGGAATGCAACGATAAGTGGTATAAGCACATGGCGCATCGACAAATTGGCAGCCGCATAGACGGCGCCGCCCTGACAATGAAATTTCTTGGTTGCTATGCTGGCTAAAGCTTGCGTGCGCAGTTCAGTATCAGGAATATTCTCCGCTCTTGTTTTCCACATGGAAAGCTGTTCGCCTACATCCGGTAAAATGTATCTATATACCCTAAGCATTAACCGGAGCGGACCTTGCGGAACCTTCGTACTACTTCTGTCCAATTGCTTCAAGCAGACTTCCTCCACAACTTTGTTCATAGCAATACTGCAGCAGAAGCTGCATTTCATAACGCTGAATATGTCTAAGCCAACTATCGACTGTTGAATTTTGAACCAGGGACACCTGAAGCTCTACCACGTCAATAAATACGCATGGATTCCAAACAGGAGAAGTAATCAGTACTTCCAGTTTCTGGCGCAATGCCTCGTTGTCTAGATCCGCCAAGTCTTTCACACTCAAATAATCTCTCACGCAGGCAATTAAATTTGAGAAAATAGGATGATGGCCGACATCATTAAACCAATATTTCGCATTGCTATAATCGCCTTCCATCCGGTGCATAAGAGCATGCCAGTAGCTGCCAGTAGCATTTGTAATTTCCTGGGCAATATCGTGTGACTTGTCGAGGCTTTCATTCAGTAAATAGAGTCCTGCTTTGATGGCCAATCCATACATCTCTTGCTCCGGACTGCCTTGGATTATATTAGCCGGTAACATCGCTTCAATGTTCGCATCCATTGCTAAATCCCATTCTTCAATTGGATATAAGGCAGGCAGATGCTCCAAGAGCGGCTTCGCAATAGCTTCCAGCCAGTCTGCACCATCTTTATTGCTATGCATGCCAGTCACTCTCCCTTTCATTAGACAAACTTAATGGTGGGTCTTCGCTTCCAAATCCTGATTAATTCGGAACCAAAGGTGAAGATCATTTATAATCGATGCCAAATCAGCAATTTCGGAATTCAAACGACAGGAAGTTATGAAATCATCTTCTTGATCCAACTGGTTTTGTTTACGAATAATTGCGCCCTCTAGCTTCATGATCCGATCGGGGATGACTCCTCGAATTTGTTCCCATCGAAATAGGATGTCAACACGTACATCAGAGGGGTAAGAGTCCCAATCTTGTTCTAGGGATGGCGTCTCAATGCCAAGTCTGGCATTGTATTGAAAATAGCAGTTCATTCTTCGGTATTACCTCCTTGCAGTAAAAACATGCTGCGATAGTTCAAGAAACATTCTACCTTTAAATGTATCACTTCAAACCTTGGGTTTCCAGTTAAAATTGTATGTCAACAATATTTCATTTTCTGGTATACTTAAATAACGTTTTTAGAAGGGACAATTTGTTAGGAGAGATACAGAAATGACCGCTTCAACTGTGAAAAGAACGATCTCATGGAATCAGCTTATCTCCTTTTTTCTCCCCCTCGGTCTTTCCGCAACGTTAGTTACCCTCTCGCACGTTATCATTAATAGCACACTTGCCCGGGCGGATAATCCCGAATTGGTCATTGCCAGCTATGCGCTACCACTAAGTTTGTTAGGCATAACCGAGAGACCAGCTGTTCTGCTAAGACAAGCTTGTTCAGCCCTCGTCAGGGACCGCATCTCATTTCGAGCTATGGCAGCGGTTAGTTCTTATGTATTTGCTTGTATCATCCTTCTTGGTCTCATTATATGCTACACGCCGGTCGGAGAGTGGGTATTTCTTTATTTCTTTGGCGTGGAAAGCGAGTTATTGGAATCTACGATCAGTGTTTACCGTATATTGATGTACGTAAGCATTTTTTCCGGACTACGGTGCTTATTTCACGGCATTATAATTTTTAATATGCGGACCAAATGGTTAACCATCGGAATGGGCGTACGCATCGTAGCTATGTATTTATTATCGTTATATTTTATTACAACAGATAATGTTTCGAGCGGGCGAGTTGGCGCTATTATTTTTCTATTGGGCATGGTGATAGAAGCTTTAGTAGCCATCTGGGAAGGTACCAGCTTACTTAAAAAAGTCATTCCCGAGAAGGCGCCTGGCAATCCCATTGAAACCAAAAAACAAATTTTCGGCTTCTATAAACCGCTATTGTATTCGTCTATTATTGCCGTCATCATCGGCCCATCTATTAATGCGGTCTTAGGAAAAACAACGCACATCCACCTAGCTATTTCTTCTTTTGCGATTGCTGGTTCTTTAACGCAGTTGGTTTTAAGTTTTTTCTCTTATATCCATCAAATCGTGTTGAACTTCTATCGCAAAGATGCAAAGTCCGTTCTGCGATTTGTATTTATTCTTAGCTTTATTCCTGGAACTCTTATCGCTATTCTTGCTTATACACCTCTTGGCCCTTGGTTTATGTCCCATGTGATGGGTGTTAATTCTGAGCTTATGCGCGCCAGTCTGCATGCTATGCGTATCTTCATGATTATGACATTAGTATTCCCTTGGCTGGATTATATGAACGGAATTATCATGCTCAGAGGGCAAACGAAAATCATGATTTTCTCGCAATCGGCGAATGCTATGATAACGGTGTTAACCCTTTTCATTGCCATTTGGGCCGTACCCGACTGGAACGGAATGATTGGGGCATTGGCACAATCCGTTGGCACGCTAGCTGAGCTGCTTGTCGTCGTTTACGTGCTCAAACGCACGTCTGAAGAACCGCAGCCAAGTCTTTCTCCAAAAAATTTGTAGTGAAAACGAGTGATAATCCTCTATGAGTACGTCTAATCTTATAAAGTCACAACACCGCCTGCTCCGCTTGTTCACATTTTCCTTTTTTATGACAATGGGCATCGTGGTCACTTTTTTCCCCCTGTACTTTGATTACAAAGGATATTCCAAGCTTCAAATTGGATTGCTTTATGCCATTGGGCCGCTGATTGGAATCGCGACAAATTTATTGTGGGGCTTCTTGAGCGACCGTTTTCAAACTGTCAAAAAAATCATGATCATTCTGATCATTGGCCAGCTCATCACAGCTATCTTAGTGTTTACTGCGGGATGGTTTTCCCTCTTGTACGTTTGTTTAGCGATGTTTTTCTTCTTTCAGCAGCCGGTTAATTCTCTCAACGACAGCCAACTCATGCTCAGCATTCGAGCTAGTGGCAAAAGTTACGCCTCATTCCGTGTGTGGGGCTCCATCGGGTTCGCTGTATCCGCCGGTGGATTCGGTTTGCTGCTTAGACACTACGGGACAGGAC
>NZ_JBFTQB010000091.1:0-19572 GCF_056398785.1 Paenibacillus sp. 01T422
TTGCATGGAAGAGATGAGAGATTTATTGAAGGAGTATTGGGATACGGAAGTTGAGCTGTTCACATCGAGTGGAGCAGGTTCCGGGGGAGAGCCGCCAAACCGGATCGGAATGGTTGAGAAAATTGGGAAAACGACCCTAACCCTTCGTCCAACAACGGGGAACGACATGGATCAAATTGTTATTTTCTCGATTTGCCATATCATCGGTTTTAGACCATATGTACCAGTTGAAGCTCCATAACAGAAGGTTCTACTTGACCATCAACCCTTTAGAAGGAGGCAATATTAAATGGATATTGTAGTAATTATAGCCGGAGTCAGTTATTCTACGAACCGTTCAATTATTAGTGCTTTTGACGCTACGATGAATTTCCCAGGACTTGAAGTAGGTGTGAAAGTAACACCCGTGCTTGCAGCATTAATGGAAGCTGGATTCAGCTTAGTGGATTATGATGGTAACGGTAACGTTGCTACGTTCTTTCTAATACGTGATCAGGTTATTACGGTTTGTAATCCGTTAAGTGCAGTCGAGGGACGCTTAAATACACAGGTTACCATTCAAACAGCCGCAGGCATAGAGAGCGGTACATTAATTCTTATTGGTTCCAATGTCCTTGAGATTCTTGAGCCGTCAGGAGATATTCTCCTTATCCCAACTTTCAGCATTGMATCAGTGATATAAGGAGGAGAAACGAATGTCATTAGCAGACTTACTGGCGAGTTTTATCGGTAGAACGATTGAAGTTTACTTTATGAGCAATCCGCCTCTTATTGGCGAATTAATTTCGGTTGATGATTGTATTATTAGGGTGCAGATGAACAACACATATTACTATAGTCCGCCGGTAATAGTGGCCATCATGATGGATCAGGTTGATTTTATTCGCATAGTAGCGTAACCGGAAGGGAGGGGATCACATAGATGGCCGTGTATCTCCTCCGTCCCCCCGTGGGAGTTCGGCTTGCTCTTTCATCCACTTCATCCAGCCGGCATATTTCTCGGCATGTTGATGCGTAATGCTGGACTTGCGAATTCTCCGATGGTAGAGAGGTTCTGGGAGATGCATGAATTGATGGGAGTTCGACAAGCGGATAATGATTTCAAAATCCTCGTATAACCTGCCCCCGTAAGGAGCATTAATCATCCAGCCATGGATGCTGTGAAGGGTCTCAACCCGATAACATCGAGGAGCTATCGGAAGAGCTCCAGCAAGAAGAGCCTCAGCGTTGAATTCAGCAGGTGTCTTGCGTATCCCCCCGAGAATAAGCTGTTTCCGTGCTCCTTCGGTCCATTCATAATAATCACCATACAAAAGTGAAATATCCGGTGCTGCCGTTTCGGCTGTGTTAAGCAAAATCCGGACAGCTTCTGGAGGCAGCCAGTCATCTGCGTCTAGCTCCAGCAGCCAAGGGGCTTCTGCTACCGATAAGGCCATATTCAAACAATGCGATTTGCCATAATTAGACGGGTTGATATACATACGAATGCGCGGATCTGTGGGTAAGGAAGCCAGTTTCATCTGTGTGTTGTCGCTGGAGCCGTCATCCATAATGATCAGTTCCCAATCAGGCTTGCTTTGTGCAATCACGCTTCGAATCGCCCAGAGGAGATAGTCGGCATTATTAAAAGTACAGATTACGATACTTATGGCGGGAGTTGGCTTTATTTTTGATAGGAGAGCGGTTGACCCTGCTTCCAGGATGGGACTGACTAGGTCCCACTCTTCCTGTGCCTTATGCCATTTGGGATAATGCTTAGCCTGTGGCTGCCACTCTTTACTTTGGATGGTCGGCCACAACCAGTCTCGCTGTAAGTGAAACAGGTTGTCGTGAAGCAAATAGGTTTCAAAGGGCAGTTCATCTTTTTCCAGGAAAAAGGGACGGCCACTGGATCGCACAGCGTTTGTTCTCCAGACAAGAGGAGGGGAAGGAAGATTGTGCAGGGTGACTGCTGCCCCGCGTTCATAGACAATGCCAGCACAGTGCTCAGGCAGCACTGCAAGCTGGTTGGAAAGCTCGGAGACAAAGCTGCTGCTCAGCAAGTCTCCTGCATGCAGGGTCACAAAAAAGGGTTGCTCATAAGCACGTAGATGATCGTTCAAGGCTGCTGCGTCGTGATCCTGTACACGCAGAACGGACCAATTCGGAGCGATATGCGAAAGATTGGCTATTGTAGCATCGGTGTGAGCTTTGTTGGACGATCCTAGCACATAAACCAGCATAGGCGAATAATTCCCCCCGATCAGCAGCAGGTTTATTGCATTCTATGCGGATGGTGGGGGTGTGGTTCTACTGCGGGCAAGCTCGCACTAAGAATAGTTGAGCCCATTCATAGGGACTTGTCCCGGGCAGGCTACTTGCTTAAAGCGTAAAACTCGATTGTGGCGCAATCACTTTATGCATAATGAGATAGTCATAGATTTGAGAGGTAGATGTTTGTAAGGATTGCTGATTGGATGATATGACGATTTCGGGCCTGCATGGCTGCTCATAAGGTGCTGAAATTCCCGTAAAATTAGGAATAACACCTGCCCGAGCTTTCATATAGAGACCTTTCGGATCTCGTTTCTCGCATATTTGCAGCGGACAATCGATGAAGATCTCGATAAATTCCCCAGCAGCGAATAAAGATCGCGCTAGTTCCCGATCCGCACGGTAGGGCGAAATGAGAGCGACAAGTATAATCATACCTGCGTCGACAAGCAGTTTGGCCGCTTCGGCCGTCCTGCGGATGTTTTCACTGCGATCATTTGGAGAAAAACCAAGGTTGCCGTTTAAACCATGCCGAAGATTGTCTCCATCCAATACATAAGAGCGTATGTTTTGAGTGAAAAGCAATCGTTCCATTTCGTAAGCAATCGAAGATTTGCCTGAGCCGGACAGCCCTGTGAGCCATAGCACACAGCTTTTGTGGGAATTCAGGTGGTGCCGCTCGCTCCTGGAAACGTTGGAAGGCTGCCACTGAATGTGTTTATCGGACAAAAGGTTCCCCTCCTCAGCTTGTATTTCTATATGTATATGCTAGAGGAGAATGTGAGGTTCTGGTCTGCAATCCTTATAGGAATCCCAACCTACTAGATGAAGAACTAGATTTTGAAAAATTGGATGATTGGGGTGTATTCCCACTTCAACCTATGCCGCATATGCTAAATGGGAAAGCCTAAGCGCACGAGGAGGGAAATAAACATGCAGGATCAGATTACTTCGATTCTGGAGCATATGGCGAAGTCGCAGCACGAGTTGGCACGCACGCTGGAAGCCAAACGCGAGGTGATTGCACATATGGCGAAGATGGTTAGTGAAATTCCTGACCAACATCCTTCCTTCGGAGAAATTGAAGCATTAATGGAACATTCCCTGAGCATCACGAAAGGGATAACCAGCTATTTAAACAGCCTCGCTGAATTAGAGGATGCCATCGCGGATAATCTTTCGCCAATTGTGAAGGCCATGAAAGAACAGCCCGGTGATGAATAAATGAGGGGCAGGGAGTGGAGACATTGAGCAGAACGGACAGTTACTTATCTTACCTGGATGCTACCGCCAAAATTCAATATAATGTAGCACTCATTCTTGAAGCTAAGGCGCTGCATGCCGAGAAGTCGCGCAATTGGATATGCCAGCACTTGTCTACAGCGGCATATGAAAGCAATGCCGAGCATGTGAAACAAGCGGTGGATATCCATGAACAGCTCATCGAGGTCATCGACGGAATTACCAAGATGGAGGTAGCCTTCGCCAAAAACTTGGGCATTCTCATAGCGGAAGAGGATAATTCCAGCCTTGGCGGCAGTGCTGGTGGCGGTTTTGGCGATTTGTTCGGAGGTTCAGGCCTCGATTTTAGCAAATGAAGATCAATGAAAGAGAACAGCAGATTAAGCTGGATATACTAGAATCTCTCGCAAGGAGTCAGCGGGCCTTGGCCCGAATCATTGAGAGTGTCGCCGATTCGGTAGAGAGCTCGCCGCAGCTAGCTGGCCAAATCGCTGGCAATCTGGCATCTATCGTGGGTTATCAACGGATTCTGGCAAAGAAAATCATAGGATTGCCTATTCGTGTGAAACAACAAGGAACCCCAAGACAGCCGTGGATGAACGCGAATACCGGCATTCTTCAAGGTAAGCGCAAGCCCCACTCTTCTTCGAAGGAATAGAAGAGGATGGGGCTTTTTTTACATAATCCAACAAGTGACCCTGATCTGATTATTACTATAAGCGCTTTCATCAAAACCGTAGTAGTCATTCGCCAATTTCTAGCCAAGCTAGGTAAGCGCATATGAATCTGTCCCAAGGCAGTCATACTATAGAAGCAGGTCGAACGTACATGATCCAGTTGCCTCGATGAGAAGGCGATCTGTGATAGATGTCCTATTTTGAGCTAGAGATGATACGGGCTTAAACGTATGCCGTGTCCATCGGGATGGATAAACATACAATGGGAACGAAAACGAATGCACATCACAGTGGGAGGGTGTGGACATGAAACAGCGTGGGCAGCGAAAGTTGTTAGTACCCAGGAGGAGAACGAGGCCTGTTTTCAAGCCCATTTCAAATCATGATTCGCCAAAAGTATCTGTCGTCATCCCAGCAATGAACGAAAGCAAGACAATCGCGTCCGTCATTCGTCAAGCCCGATTGGTGCATCCAGCTACAGAAGTCATTGTGGTCGTCAATGGCTCCTACGATGAGACAGAGCGAATCGCCCGCCAGATGKGGGCACGGGTTATTTCATTCAAGGAATCGCTAGGTCATGATGTCCCCCGAGGCATTGGCGCAAGTCATGCGAAAGGGAGCACCATCCTGTTCATTGATGCGGATATGGTGATTGCAGCCAAAGATTTGCGGCCCTTCGTGCAAGCGGTGGATCGTGGGGTTGATGTCGCGCTAAACAGCTACTCGGGCAAAACAGAGAAGGTGGATGTACATCCTGTTGTGCTAGCCAAACACGCGCTTAACGTCGCACTCTCCCGGCCTGACTTGCGAGGAGCTTCGATGACGACAATCCCGCACGCGATTAGCCGTAAAGCGCTGAACGAGATCCATGCTGCTAATCTAGCCGTGCCGCCACTCGCTCAAACGATAGCATGTGTTAAGGGACTCACGCTCCACAAGGTATATAACGTCAATGTGGGTCGGACGAATCCTCGAAAACGAAGAAAATTTAAGGTGGACCCGCTGCAAAATCTTATTCTTGGAGATCACCTCGAAGCCCTGAATTGGCTGCATGAACAGACGAATGAGCGTGGTCAGCTAACGGATTTAACAAGGGACCGAACCTTTGTGGGGTGAAGCTGTTGAATAAACTAGTGAAGAAGCGTGTGAAGCAAAGGCCAAAAGTGAGAACCGTCATCCCCGTACGCCGTATGCGCAGGGCCTCCAGACCAACCAGAACGATGGCGGTGTCTTTGGTAGCGTTAAGGAGAAGAGTACACGCAATTGGTGCTCGTTATGCTACGGACCACCCTTTGATAGAAGGGATGGACCCAAGCTCGTACATCAACTCCCTCTGGTATTCCTTCTATACATCCAGGGAGATTGGAACTATTTCGGCGGGGCAGTATCCTCATGTCTCCCGGGCGTTCCTTGAGGGCTATAGCGAGAAGCAGGGGATTCCGAACCCAGATCTCGTACTTGTTCCGACAAGGCAATCCATAGCAGCAGTCATTACGGTATCTAATGAAGAAAAGACGATTGCGCGCGTGTTGAACGCGTTGGAAAGGATGCCGATTAAGGAAATCATTGTCGTTATTAATGGCTCAACGGACAACAGCGTTCATATCGCCAAGCAGTGCCCTCGGGCAACGATCGTTCATTATCCGAATCTTGTTGGTCATGATGTGGGCAGGTCTATTGGCGCCAAGCTCACCTCAGCAGACATGGTGTTGTTCTTGGATGGCGATATCCCGGTTCAGGCCGAAGAGTTCCTGCCTTTCATTCGAGCTATTGACCAAGGATGGGATATTGCTTTGAACGATATCTCCCCCTATATCGGCCTCTTCATGCATCGCGATGGCGTCTCTATGGTGAAACAATTCGTGAACCGTGTCCAAGGCCGATCAGAGCTGGGTGCCAACTCCATGACGGCAATTCCCCACATGCTTTCCCGCAAAGCGCTCCAGGTTATCGGCAGTGCAGCGTTAATGGTACCTCCTAAAGCGCAGGCGAAGGCAATCCGTTATGGATTGCGTATTTGTGCACCGACAAGCATTGATGTTGTCACTGCCAACAAACCTACCCGCTTGAACACCGGGACCACGAATCCGGTTTCTAATCTGATTGTAGGCGATCATCTGGAAGCACTCCATATGCTGCTTCATGAACAGGGTAGAAGACTTGAGTTTAAGGATGTTCTTCGGACGCGAACAGCTCTGGCGGGGGGATCCATATGAATAGCACAAGTATCATCATCCCATCTTTTAACGAAAGACAACTGCTTCTGGATTGTATTTATTCCATCAGAGAGCATACACGAATCCCCTATGAAATTATTGTGGTTGACAATGCTTCTACCGACGGGACACTGGATGATTTGATTCGTGAGCAGATTCCCTTCGTGTCCTTCTCCGAGAACAGAGGTTTTCCTGCAGCCTGTAATGCTGGCATGAAGCTGGCTAGGGGCAGCTCCGTGCTTTTGCTGAACAATGACGTCCTCCTTACGCCAAATTGGTTGGACCACATGCTCACTTGTCTGTATCACCGAAATGATATTGGGATCGTAGGTCCGATGACCAACTATGCCAGCGGTATCCAACAAATGAAAGAACCTTACACGAATATGTCGGATATGATCCTCAAGTACAATGTGGGAAATAAAGGGAAATACATGGAAGTTAAGCGCCTGATCGGCTTCTGCTTCTTATTCAAACGAGAAGTGATGGAAAGAATCGGTTACCTGGATGAACAGTTCAGTCCCGGTCATTACGAAGATGACGATTACTGCTATCGCGCAAGGAAAGCCGGCTACAAGCTGATGCTGACCGAGGACACTTTTATCTTCCATCATGGCAGCGCCAGTTTCGGCAAGAAAAGCGAAAGCCAGCTGCAAGCCATTGTGGAACGTTCGCGCAAGCTCTTTATAGAAAAATGGGGCGTCGATCCCCAAGCATTTTTTTGAGAAAGCAAGAGGAAAGGATGTCGTTGCTATGAAGGGAGTCATTCTAGCAGGGGGAACTGGCACACGCCTGCGACCCTTGACGAAAATGATTAACAAACATCTTCTACCCGTCGGTAAATATCCTATGATTTATTATGGGATTGAGAAGCTGAGAGCAGCGGGAATCACCGATATCCTTCTGATCACGGGGAAGCACTCCGTTTCTCTCTACACAGATTTCTTGGGTAGTGGGAGGGAGTGGGGCGTTAACATTTCCTACAAAATACAGGAAGAGGCTGGCGGCATTGCTGATGCTCTGGAGCTTGCAGAAAACTTCGTGCATCCAGGCGAGAAGCTGCTTGTGCTGCTTGGCGATAACCTGTTCGAGGATTCGCTGACTGGGTATGTGAAGCAGTTTGAAGCTCAGTCAGAAGGAGCCAAGGTGTTTCTGAAGGAAGTGGAGGACGCTAGACGGTACGGGGTTCCGGTCATGGAAGGCGAGCTGATCAAGCGGATTGAAGAGAAGCCCGAGCATCCGCAATCCTCGTATTGCGTCACAGGCATTTATTTGTATGATGCTACCGTATTCGACTTGATTAAGACGGTGGAGCCTTCTGCGCGTGGCGAGATGGAGATTACCGATGTGAATAACTTATATGCGACGCAAGGCAAGCTCAGCTATCACGTGCTGACAGGGTGGTGGATCGATGCCGGCACATTTCCCTCTTGGTTTGAAGCATCAGATAAGCTACGCTCGTATTCGAATATTGAGCCAGAAGCACCTAAGTCGGGCGCCGGTGATGACAAGTGAGGAAGTACGATTACATCATCATCGGAGCGGGGATTATTGGCTTGACGATTGCCCGTGAGTTGAAGAAAAGAGAGCCGGGAGTGTCCATTTGCATACTGGAAAAAGAGTCCGATGTGGCTGCCCATGCGAGTGGACGCAACAGCGGGGTCCTGCACGCCGGCTTCTATTATTCAGCCAACAGCCTGAAAGCGAAATTCACGAAAGATGGCAACCAGGCTATGCGAGCTTACTGTAAGCTTAATGGCCTGCAGCTGAATGAATGCGGCAAGCTAGTCGTCGCCAAAGATGAAACCTATCCCGTTCCTAATTTGAAAAATCCTTTTCTCGGGGTTCATTATACCAAAACAGTGGATGGCAGCATTAAGATCGGGCCTACGGCGATGCCGGCTTTTTGGCGGGAAAATTACCAAGGACTGCAGGGTTTCAACCTGAAGGAGTTCCTGCAAATTGTCGGCTTTGAGCTGAAGCTGTTTATCACAAATTCGTTTCACTTTAGGCGCTTGGCCTTTCAGGAGATGCGCAAGTACATCAAATCTTATTTCGTCGGGCTAGGGATGGGGATGGTAAGGGAAATTGACCCCAAGGGCTTCGGACATTTTCTAAGACCGGGTATTAGAGCGCAGCTGCTCAATGTCGAGACCTTGGAGCTTGTTCAAGACTTTGTGATCGAAGGTGATAAACGCTCGATGCATGTACTCAATGCGGTCTCACCGGCATTTACGTGTTCAATGCCTTTTGCCGCTTATGTCGTGGATCATATTATGAAACAACGAGGAGGAGCCCTTTCATGAAAGTGATTTCGACCAAGCTGCCGGGGGTCTTGGTGCTCGAACCGAAAGTGCATGGTGATCATCGCGGTTTTTTTATGGAAAGCTACAACCAACAAACGTTGGCTGGGGAGGGCATTCACTATGCCTTTATTCAAGATAATCAATCCCTCTCGGTAGAAGCGGGCGTTCTTCGAGGTCTGCACTACCAATTGGCGCCGAAAGCGCTAACGAAGCTCGTTCGAGTCGTATCCGGAGCCGTCTATGACGTCGTAGTCGATATCCGCAAAGGCTCCCCAACCTACGGACAGTGGATCGGCGTAATTCTAAGCGCGGAAAACAAACGGCAAATCTTAGTTCCGAAGGGCTTTGCCCATGGCGCATGCACCTTGGTACCTAACACGCAGCTGCTGTATAAGGTGGATGATTATTATTCGCCTGAGCATGACCGGGGCATTGCGTGGAATGATCCTGACCTCAGTATCGAATGGCCTGTGTCGAATCCAATCTTGTCTGATAAGGATCGTCAGCAGCCTTCTCTTGCGCAGGCGGACAATAACTTTGTTTATGGAGGGGACTTATCATGAAAACCATTATGGTTACGGGAGCAGGCGGCTACATCGGCAGTGTGCTGGTACCGAAATTGCTGGATAAAGGCTATGCCGTGAAGGCAGTTGACCGCTTTTTCTTCGGCATCGATAAGCTCCCGCAGCATCCGAATCTGGTAACGATCAAGGAGGACTCCCGCCGTCTGAAGGAGGAAGCCTTTGCTGACGTCTATGCCGTCATTGACTTAGTGGCGATCTCCAACGATCCGAGCGGTGAATTGTTTCAGGAAGCTACGCACCAAATTAATCATATTTCCCGTGTGAGCACGGCACATAAAGCGAAGAAACTTGGCGTGAAACGATACATTCTTCCTTCTTCCTGCAGCTTATACGGCTTTCAGGCGCCAGACGTGATTGTCGATGAAATTTCTCCAACGAATCCGCTAACGACGTATGCCAAAGCAAACGAAATGGCGGAACACGGCGTGCTTCCATTAGCCGATGCTGCATTCACCGTCGTTGTCATTCGGCAGGCCACCGTCTACGGACACTCCCCCCACATTCGCTTCGATTTGGCCATTAATGGCATGGCATTAGGCGCTTATCAGAAAGGCGTTATCCCCTTAATGAGAGATGGTTCTCAGTGGAGACCTTTCGTTCATGTTCAGGACACAACGGATGTTATGTGTTTGCTGCTGGAAGCTGATCCGAAGATCATCAATGGTGAAATATACAACGTTGGTTCCGACAGCAACAATTATCAGCTCGGTAATTTGGCACAAGAAATCACCGAAGTCATTCCGAAGCCTGTAACGATTGCTTGGTATGGAGCGCCTGATCACCGTTCGTATCGCGTCAGTTTTGACAAAGTCGAGAAAGCCCTAGGTTGGCAGGGCAAATGGACAGCTGCGCAAGGAGCATTAGAGATATATAACGCTCTGGCTGCAGGCGAAGTGCCAAGCATGGATCAAACGATTACGCTGGACTGGTACAGCGAGCTTATCAAATGGCACAAGATTATTAAGGATGCCACGCTGTATGGCGGTATTTTGGACATACAAGGATCGAGCGAGTAATGAAACGCATTGCGCTGCTAGGCGCCAAAGGTCAATTAGGCTCTGATATCCATCGGGTATTGAAAGAGAACAGCGAGTTCGAGGTCGTCCCGGTTACGAGGGATATGCTGGATGTGGAGAATACAGAAACGATTATCCCTATTCTTGAAAAGCTTGGCCGCATTGACGTGCTCATTAACTGCACGGCGTTCCATAACACCGAGCAGTGTGAAGCCGATCCGCTGAAAGCCCTCCGCATTAACTCCATCGCCGTTCTGCGTATGGCGGCTTATTGCAAACAGAATGGTACGCTGTTCATTCATTTCAGCACGGATTACGTATTTGACGGCAGCAAGCAAGCGCCATATACGGAAGAAGATCAAGTGAGCCCTCTGAATGCTTATGGCAGCAGCAAAGCAGCAGGAGAGGAAGCCATTGCTGCTTACTTGGATACCTACTTTATTTTTCGCGTATCCTCGTTGTTTGGCGAAGCTGGGGCCAGCGGGAAGGGCGGCAATTTTGTAGAGACAATGATTCGACTTTCGAAGCAAGGGAATCCCATTTCGGTTGTTCAGGATGTCATCATGTCTCCGACGCATACACAAGATGTCGCTGATACCGTGCGGGCCTTCCTCGAACAAGAGATAACAGCGTACGGTGTGTATCACTGCTCTGGCGAAGGCGCCTGCAGCTGGTATGACTTGGCGGTTCAAACGTTCGCGTATTGCGGCATCACCTGCGAGACCATACCGATTATGACCAGCGCGTATGCCGCCAAAGTGCGCAGACCGTTATACAGTGTGCTGGACAACAACAAATTGAATCGTATTTATCCGATGAGAAGCTGGCAAAGTGCCTTGGAGCATTATTTGCAGCGCAAAGGATATGTCATGATCCGTGGAGGTGAGATGGAATGAGCGCATTAAGAGCCGTGAGAGCGAAGAAATTGCCGCTCAGATCGCTGAAAAATCAGCGCAAACGTGTGCGCAAAGCAGTGAAAGTGAAGAAACAACCGGCCCCCCTGTCTCGCTACCAGGATGAATGGAGAATGGGGAGTAACCAGGGGTATGGAAAAGGCTGGTCACATGGTTTTCACATGGGACGCTGCCAAAGCTTGATGCGGGACATTCCGCAGGAGCGTGGCATTCTCTGGGATTTGAAGGTGATGTTCGTTAGGGCTAACGGGCTGCCTTATACAGCGATGGATGAAGGGATTGAAGGAAGTCTGCGAGATATGGTGAGAGAAGTCATTGTCGTCAATCCTGCAGATCCTCTTGTTCAAATTGCGGCGGAGACAAGACCTGATCTTGTACTCGTGCTAGATGCAATTGGGCAATCATTGCCGGGAGATGTGGTGCAAGCGATTCGTGCGCATGGCATTCGCACGGCGATCTGGCTGCCGGATGATCCGTATCACTCGGATCAATCGACCGGGCTCGTCCCGCATTTTGATTATGTATTCACACTAGAGAAGAGCTGTGTTGAGCCTTATAAGCTACTTGGCTGCCAGAATGTGCACTATTTGCCGTTCGGCATTAATCCTGATTCGGTTAAGCTGGACTATGTACCTACGAATTTCCACAAAGATATTTGTTTCATTGGCACGGCTTTCTGGAATAGAGTCGCATTCATTGACGAAATGGCCGATTATCTGAAAGACAAGGATGTCATGATTAACGGCTACTGGTGGGATCGGCTAAGCTCCTACGACAAGCTGTCCTCTAAAATTCAAGGCTACTGGTTGAGCCCGCAAGATACGATGAAGTACTACCATGGGGCCAAAATCGTGATCAATCTTCACCGGGCTACCGATGACAAATCCCATAACAGCAACAGCCGACAAATCCCCGCTTTCTCGCCTAATCCACGGCTTTTTGATATTACAGCTTCCGGAACTTTGCAGTTAACGGATGTCCGTGATGAACTGACGAACTTCTATAAGCCTGGGGAAGAACTCGACACCTTCAGTTCCCCGCAGGAGCTTATCCAGAAAATTGAGTACTATTTAACACATGAAGAAGAACGGCAGCATATCGCTTTGCGAGGATTGGCGCGGACGCTGAAGGATCACACGTATCGCAAACGATTGAATGAATTGTTAACGATAACGAACAAAGGCGGGTGAACGTATGTTGCCCATAAAAAAGAAACAAAGCGCCAAGAAGCTTGGGAAAGTGATTTCCTTCCGAAGAAGCAAGCTTTCTCGCAAGCGCAAAGGGGTGTTCTCTTCTCTCCGTAAAAAGAAGAAACGGCGGAGACTTACCGTGGTGCCTCTGCGCCAGGTCATGCCGGTTGAGGCCGTGACTGTCTACGATCAGGGCTATAATGCGGGGCATGACAGAGGCTTTGATAAAGGCTACCGGGATGGTAAGCATGACGGGGGCGATGCGATTGTTGATCGTTTGCTGCCAGACTACCAGATCCTGCCCGAAATCACGATTGAGCAGATTGTTGCTGCTGGCGTAGAACATTTGCGACCGCATATTCTTCACTTGCTTACCGCAAGGGAACTGGGTGATCGAATTATCGCTGCACTTGACGCTAGAGCGCCATTTTCTCTCGTGCGATTAGGAGATGGGGAGCTGCTGACCCTAGCACAGGAGACGATTTTGTCCGTTGAACAGATTAGACAAGACGGTGAGTTCCTCCCTTACGCGGGGGTGGAAGTACCAGATCTGGCAATTAAAGAAGAACTGGTGCAAGCGATTGTCGGCGCTAGCGTTGTAGGCATTCCGAAGCTGCGGGTACGCAATTTCCAACCGCTCGCGTTCGCGGTGTTTAAAGCTGAACAGATTGACTACCATGAGCTTACTTTGACGGATTCACTGGTGAATTACTATGTGTATCACGAGGGTTACCTGTCGCGCATTACACAAGGCAGAAGGGTACTGCTGGTCGGTAATTTGGCGCCGCATCTAGCAGAAGTGCTCCGCGCGCATGGCGTGAATATTGTTGGCGAGATTACGCCGGTCTATGGCGTGAAGGATATCCCGCACATCAAGGAAAACATTGCCGGCTACGATTTTGATATCGCCCTTGTTTCCGCAGGGATATCGGCTGTCATTATTTCTGAATGGATTGCGTCGAGTATGGGGAAAGTAGCGATCGACTTCG
This sequence comes from Paenibacillus sp. 01T422, assembly GCF_056398785.1. NCBI lineage: Bacteria > Bacillati > Bacillota > Bacilli > Caryophanales > Paenibacillaceae > Paenibacillus > Paenibacillus sp. 01T422. Next base: position 13,388 of record NZ_JBFTQB010000091.1, read on the forward strand.
GGCATTTGTCGGATTCTATCGTGAAAGGGGAGGCTCCTTACCGATGAGAACAACTAAGCGGCGTGTCCAAAAGTCCATGGGCAAACCACGCAGGTTTCGTAAGCTTGGCAAATTAGGCAAGATAGGGAAGGTTGCGTCATCCCAAGCAGGAAGCTATAATCGCGGCTACAATGAAGGTTTTAACCTAGCCTATGATGGTGCTCACGATCATGCTTTCCAGCTTGGCTGGGATGCAGGGATAACCCCTTCAAAGTTTCAGGGAACGAGCATCATCATCGTTACAACGAATGATCAGCGCCAGCATCTCCAGAATTGCATCGATAGCATTTACGAATATACGCCGGAGCCCTTCGAAATCATCGTCATCGACAATGCCTCAACCGATGATACAGCGGAGTACCTGAAATCCCTGACGGGAAAAATTCGGTACCGGATCTTCACATCCAATCTCGGCTTTGCCGGTGGGACGAATCAAGGACTACGGATGGCGCGCGGATCCAACCTGCTGTTTTTGAACAATGATACGATTGTGACTAAGAATTGGCTGAAAAATATGCTAACTTGCCTAAATAGTAATGAGAAATTCGGGCTTGTAGGTCCGATGACGAATTACATTAGCGGAGATCAGCTGCTCCAGACGAATTATTCCTCCACAGAGGAAATGCACCATTTCGCTGCCAGCTTTAACCAGTCGAGCGCTGCCAAATGGCATGTGGCCACGAGATTAACAGGCTTCTGCGTCCTTATGCGGCGCGAGGTTTTCGAGCGGCTAGGGTATCTGGACGAAGGGTTTGAGATTGGAAATTGTGAGGATGACGATTTCGGCTTCCGTACGCGGATGATGGGATTAGAGCTCGTGATTGCCAAGGACACCTTCATTCATCACGTCGGAAGTGTCTCTATCAAAGCGCTGGGTGAACGCCGTTTTGAAGAAGTGTATGCCAGAAATCTGGAGTTTTACGCGCGAAAATGGGGAGACACCCACAGCCTGCTGCATGAAGTTCAGCAAAAGCTGGGTAACAGCCGTGCAGCGATGATGGACTTCTATCCGAGCCATACCGTTGTTCGAGGGGTAACACCGGAGCTCTATTGGATTGAGAACGGTCACCGCCACCTCATTGAAGGGGAGTCTCATCACTTGACGGCTACTCGCGTCTCGCAAGTAGATCTGCGGAGCTGGCCGAAGGGGCATTCTCTATCGCAACAAGATGTGCAGAACAAGCTTGCTGCGCTGGCACATGGAGTTTATGTTGATGGGCACTTGCAAGAAGGTGCGCTCGCGCGGACTGAAGATAATGCCGTCTATCAAGTCAAAAACGGCAAGCTGCAGYGCTTCATTAATGAGTGGCCGCTGCGTTATTGGAATTTGGATCTGCGTCACCAAACGATCATCAGCTGGGATGACTTGCATCAGTTTGCGCCAGCATTGCCAATTATTGCCCCTGCCATTATCGCGGCGAATAATGTTTAAAGGAGTGAGGAATCTATGAAAGTGAAGTCATCTGTACGCAGAAAAGCGAAAGGTAAACTTCTCAGGAAAGCGAAGCCGGTTCGTGGCAAGAAAGTGCTCCTAAGAAAAAGAAATCGCCCTGCCAAAGCGCTCCTTACACATAGAGGAGGCTTCGATAAGGGCTTTGATAATGGATACGATAGAGGGTATATGGATGGGTTTCACAAAGGCTTTGAACAAGGCTTCGACCATCAATATTCAGCCTCTTAAGCAAGGGGCGGCAGCTTATATGGTTTACTTCGAATGCTGCCGCCTCCTTTGTTTAGCTAATACGGAGGCCCTCCTCCAACACGCCAGCTCATCCCCAGCGTACAATAATTCCAGCGTGCGTAAGTCCCCCGCCAAAACCATATAGCAGGAGCGTATCGCCTGCCCGCACACTGCCATCTTTTACGCCTAAATCAAGCGCCAAAGGAATCGAGGCCGCAGAGGTATTGCCGTAATACTCAAGGCTGTATAGCGCCTTCTCAAAAGGAATTTCGCTCTTTTCACAAATGGATTGGATGATCCGCAGGTTAGCGCTATGCGGGATGAACCAATCAATCGCAGAATGAGGCAGTCCGCTCTTGGTTAGCAATTGCTCAATACCTTCCGGTACTGTTGATACCGCAAATTTATACACCTCGCGGCCGTTTTGGACAAGTTTCCCTCCGCCAGTGAGCGGTATGTCCTGCCATTGTTCGGACAGGCCGGTGCGATAAACATGCTTGCCTCCGGAACCGTCGGAGCCAACATGATGGGCCAGGAATGCCGGGTGCTCATCCTCGCGTTCCACAACCACGGCGCCGGCGCCGTCGCCGAACAGAATGCAGGTCGACCGGTCGGTATAGTCGGTGATTTTGGACATCGAGTCTCCGCCGACGACAAGTACCTTGCGGTGCAAACCAGCCGCGACTAGTCCGCTTGCGGTATGGACGGCATAGGCAAACCCTGCGCAGGTGGCATTAAGATCGTAGGCGCCGACAGCAGGGAGGCCGAAATGAGCCTGAATCATACAAGCTACTGGCGTCGAAGGCAGATCTGGCGTATGCGTAGTGACGATGATCAGCTCCACATCGCTCAGCGACTCCGGATATCTGTCAAGCATGTTTTGGACGGCTGCTATACATAAATGGCTAGTGAATTCGTCCGCAGCGGCAATTCTGCGTTCCCGCATGCCGGTGCGCTGTACGATCCATTCATCGTTTGTTTCCACCATAGTTTCAAGGTCGGAGTTGCTTAAAATATGCGAAGGCACGTAGCTGCCTATTGCTGAAATACGGGCGTTCAGGGGGTTTGAGACAGGCATGTGAAGCTCGCTCCTTTTATCATCAAGTATTAGTACCAGGTACTAATTATAATTAAACTTTACTTGAAAATGTGGTTGCTGTCAATGTGTTGTTTGCTCAATTATTTCGATTTGACCTTGAAAATTCGGAGTAATTACAACACAAATGGAGGATATTAATTGGAGAGGAAATTACATGTAAAAGGCGAGATGAGAGATGAACACCTCGACAAGGGAAGCAAAACTAGCTTATATCGATCAAGTTTTTGAGCTTAATTCTGATTTTGTAAATAGGGAAGCCCATATTTATCAAGATCAAGTCCAAGTATGCTATTTGGGGACTCTGGTTCACTATGAGCAAACATATGACACCTTAATAACAAGATTGTCGCATTTACATGGCATGGATAGCCCGATCGACCAAATTGCGTTATCCCCTTCAACGCGGGTGAATGTCACTTTAACCGAGCTTGTGACCGCCATATTAGAAGGTATGTTGATTATTTTCCCCCAAGAAGGTTACGACAACATCGTGATGGAGCCCTCTTCGGTCAACAGCAGTCGAAGTATTGTGGAAGCCCAAACGGAGAATCCGATTCAGACTTCACTAGATGCTTTTACGGAAGACATGTATGTAAACATAAGTCTCCTTCGCAGAAAAATGAGAATCAAAAACTTACATATTCAGAACTACACCCTTGGTGCTGAACTCCCTCGTGAAGTAGCTGTCCTATATGTGGAAGGGCAAGCCGATCCGAAGGTCGTTCAACTCATCGATACCTATTTGAATGAAAACGCCATGATGGATGTTTCTGATGTTCAAGGACTACTCAAAGCGCTCAAACAGCCTAGCTACAGTCTTGTTCCTACTTACACAACTTCTGAGCTTCCTGCCACTACCAAACACAATTTGATGGAAGGTCGAGTGGTGGTCCTATTGGATCATTTTCCGTTCTCACTTTCGTTTCCCTCGATTATATCGGACTTTTGGGATGTGAAAACGGATAAAGATCAGCCTAAACTATATATGTATTTATACAAGATTATTCGTATCGCAAGTTTAATTATCGCCATTACACTGCCAGGATTATATGTGGTTCTCAATTCTGTCAACCCCGAACTATTGCGTATTCAGCTGGCTGTATCGATCACAAGCTCCAGGGAGGGCGTTCCTTATCCTGTTCTCGTGGAATTGTTGATGATGCTGTTCATCATTGAAATGGTCATAGAAGCGAGCATTCGTCTTCCCAAAAGTATTGGTCCAACCATTACGATGGTTGGAGGTATTATCCTGGGTCAGGCAGTCGTATCAGCCAGGTTAGTCAGTTACTTTCTTATTATTGTCGTAGCCGGCTCGACTATCGCGCATTTTACGATGGGCACATATATGAACACAGTTTCCATTCGGTTGTACAAGTACGTCGTAATCTTGTTTTGTGCTTTGTATGGCATACTTGGCCTTATGTCGTCCATTGTCTTGTTTTGCTTTTACCTTGGCACGATTACAACGTTTGAGGTGCCCTATTTGAGCCTCTCAGCCAAAAAAGGGAGATCCAAATGAGCAATAGAGCCCTATTAACGATGTTCGTAGTCGTCCATCTCTCGTTGTATTTTTATATCTATCCTGTAAAAATGATTGAAGCAACGTCCTCAGGGCATTGGGAGCCTATTATTGTTGGTTTTCTTATTGAATTGTGTTGTGTATGGGTATATGTGAAGGGGCTTTCTGCTTTTCCAGGAAAGGACATTGTTGATATATGTAAAGCAGTAGTGGGGAAATGGCTTGCTTTTCTTATGCTTATTCCTTTGCTGTGCTACTTTTTTCTGAGTTCCAACATTACTCACAGCTTTGAGATGGCATCGATCAGCATCCTTCTGCTGCCTAATACGCCAACGTATTTCATTTTATTTCTTTATATTATTCCCCTTTATATTGCATGGAAAGGCTACGAAGCCATTTCACGTGGGGGGATCTTAGTATTTATTTGTGTGCTTCCGTTAGTTGTTTTCTCGTTGATAAGCTCGATGAGTAATTTTGACTTCGATAACATCTTTCCCATCTATGATACTCGGTTGAGTTTCTTCAAGAAGCCGATGTTTTATTCTGCTTTTTTTGCACATGCGGGATTCTTGTTCTTAGGTTTTGTTAAGCTGAAAAATAAATTTCCAATGCGTCAATCCGCTCCTGTTTTAGGGATACTTCTTATTTTTGCTTTATGTTCTGTCTATGTGCCCATGCTCATTTTTGGTCAGGAATCGATTATCTATTTTCGCTTTCCGAATGTATTGACATCAGATACGGTTGACAGTGAGTGGATTGTATTTGACTGGCTCCCTACATTCTTTGTCATTGCGATGATCGCGATTGCGATGGTTGAAGCAGCAGTGAGTTTCTGGATGATGGCAACTTTGATTGAGAAGCTATTTATGAAGAAGAAGAGGAGAGGGATAGCTGTTATCATCGTTGCCGTGCCCTCTTATTTCTTCAGCTTATATTTGGACAATATCGATACATTGGCGCAATTTACTCACGTGAGTACCTACCTTTGCTTTTACAGCATTATTGGTATACCGCTTGCCGTCATTCTCATGAGTTTGAGGTATAGGAGGAAACCTGCTTGATCCATCGCTCATTCATATCGGTCATACTGTTGCTTTGCACCTTAAGCGCGCTCCTTACAGGCTGTTGGGACACCAAAGATATTAATAAGCGACTCATGCCCGTGGTTATGGGAATTTGCAAGGACAAAAATCAGGATTACCGAATTATCTTGCAAATCCCTAGTCCTGAACAGCAAGGGTCTCAGTATATGGAGAGCAGCTCCGCGACAATTACCAATGCCATTGACAACATTCGAACAAAAGCAGAAAAAAGTGTCGACCTTCTACATATCCGTTTGTTTCTTGTCTGTGAAAAAACGGCAAAAGAGAATTTAGGGGATATCATCGATTACGCGGTGCAGGCAAACGATATCTCCATAAAAGGGTTGCTGGCGATTGTTAGAGGGAACTTCGACGAAGTTATCCATCATCATATAAAAGCGAATCCAGAGCTTTCTTCTTACGATTTTTTCAGTGAGCAGTCTGGCTGGACGCCCGAAACTACGATCATACGCCTATGGGAAGCCTATCGGAATATAAAGTCTTATACACAAGATATGACAGTTCCGATTCTCAAAAAAGGAACGGACACGCTGTATCAATTTGAAGGAGCAGCCATCATCCGTGTAGATAAAATGGTAGGTGAAACTTCTACGGAAGAAGTACTGATTTACAATATTTTTCAAGAAAAATATACGGGCGGCACGATTGAGATCACCGATCAAAGCAGTGTTAAGATTAAAAGAGCAAGCATCAAACATGCCATCGCTTGGACGGCATCAGGGCCTCAATTAAAGAGTCGTATTC
>NZ_JBFTQB010000092.1:0-11716 GCF_056398785.1 Paenibacillus sp. 01T422
GCGTTCGGATTCAGCGGTGACCAGTATTTGAGGCTGATCTTCTCTGCGCCCGTGCTTTTGGGCGTTGAAGCGCTTTCGGTTGTTGTCCCTTGATTCGTACATCCGGTTAGCAAGCTACCTACCAATGTGCAGGTTAGAAGTATACTTGCCTTATGCTTGTTGCTGAATCTGGATGGCTTTTGATTTGGCATGTGAAGTTGATCCTCCCTTTGTGGCCCTGTGTAAGAGCGGTTACACTACTCATCTTAACGAGCCTCTACGGCTTAAGAAATCCTCGAAATCATCGATGCATCACCCAAAACCAACTTTTACTATCAGCGGATTCTTTCGGCATCTCCCATTTGCCATATCCGTCTTCCGTGGATTGACGGCGTTTGCATCCCACTCGTAGAGTGGAATTAGCGGGCATGAAACGCTTACTTTGCTAGAACAGGAGATGGATGTATTATGCGTCAACAACCGAAGCCGAATATCGTTATCATCATGGCGGATCAACTGCGGGCAGATCTCATCACACCACACATCACGCCGAATATTCACAACCTATCACAGGAGAGTGTTCGATTCAACCGGGCATACTGCACGTCTCCGCTCTGTGTGCCTGCCCGAGGCTCCTTCTTCACCGGAAAATATCCGAATGAAACAGGATGCTTAATCAATCCATGGGAGGAAAGCGATGCCGTTCACGGGTATGTGCAGCAAGACACGCCGAATCTCTATCGTCTTCTTGAAAAAGAGTGGGACGGCTGGCATACGGGCAAGCAGCATTTGCTGACGGAGGATCGCCTTGATCAAGCGGAAGGATCTCAGATTCATTGGCTGCCGCTAGAGGGGCGGTATGCTAAGTATTTGAAAGCTGCGGGTAAAAGGGCGCCTGGCGGCGCTGCCTTTCAAGGCATCGTGCCGGAAATGGCGGGCGGCACAACGACCCGGGCCGTGAAGTATTCCATTCCGGCCACCGGCTGTTATGAAGAAGGCTTCGAACACTTCTTTGACGGATTTATTTTGAACGATACGCTAGATGCTCTGCAGAGACGTGATCAGACAAAGCCGCTATTCCTGAGCGCTATGTTCCTCGCCCCTCATCCCCCGCTCGAAATCCCCGAGCCATGGTACTCGATGTTTAAAAAGGAAGACATTCCGCTGCCCCTTAACGTCGGGGAATGGGCGAGCGGCCAATCGCCGCTGCAGCTGTACAATTTGACCGGCGCTGTCGGCAGCCGGTACACGCGGGAGGATTGGCACCGAATCTGGACCGTATACGCGGGGCTTGTCCGGTTGCTGGACGATTGCGTAGGCCGCATCGTTGACGAATTAAAGGCGCAAGGTATCTACGACGACACTTTGCTCATTTTTACCAGTGACCACGGAGAAATGCTTGGCTCCCACTCCCTCTGGCAGAAGATGTGCATGTACGAGGAATCGGTGCGGACGCCGCTATTCTTCAAATTCCCGGCAGCCTCTCAGCTGGAATCGCGAGATGTGGATGCGCTTGTGAGTGCGGTCGATCTTGTGCCGACGATATGCGAATATGCTGAGATCTCGGTGCCTGATGGCGTGGCGGGAGTTTCCCTGCTGCCGCTGATAGAAGGAAAGCAGAACAGCCGTGATCGGATTTTTATCCAATTCGATGGGAATGGGGCACGCGGGAATTTTCAGCGTTGTGTGATCGAAGGCAATCACAAGCTGATCGTGGACATGTTTAAGGATGAAATATACCTTGAATTGTATGATTTGAGTCGCGATCCCCAGGAACGGGATAATCTCGCTTTTCTGCCGGAGCAGCAAGATCGGGTGCTTAATCTGCTGAGCTATCTTCGACAGCATATGAAGGTGACAGGCGATCTACTGGAGCTGCCATGGGATGTGTATGAAGGATTCAGGAAACAGTACGATAAGTATCATCCGTAAGGGAAAGAGACCTCGCTGCGGCGAGGTCTTTTTGGTGCGGGTATTATGCTAGCACTCTGACAAAACAATACTCTGCAACTCTACTAAATTTGTAATTATTTGTATTTTAATCCCTATATGTGTATGATAATGAAAGAATTATAGAAATATTTGGTAGAATCAAAAATGGAGGGAATTGAATGAAACGTTGGATATGCGCACTCGCGGCAATTGCGGTAACCGCCTCGCTAACAGGATGTAATTTTTCTGAGAAGACTAGCGGGACATCAAGAGAAGAAGGATCACTTAAGAAGTTGGGAAAAGACGAGAAGGCAACGATTAAAGTGATGTATTATGACAAAAATTCCTTTTACCAACAGTACGGTAATCTTTTCTTGGCCAAAAATCCGAATATTGATGTTGAAGTCATCTCCAATCAAGGAATTTATGGTCCCAACAAAGATCCTCAGGAGGCGCTTGATACTCTCATCGATGAAGAGAAGCCTGATGTTATCCTTGTTAACGGTACCGGCCAGCTTGAAAAGTTCGTACAAAAAGGACGTCTTTATGCACTCGACGATGTCATTAAGCAGGATAAATTCGATGTTGAGCAAATCCTCCCAGCCTCACTGGAAGCGATCAAACTCAAAGGCGAGGGCAAGTTATATGGACTTTCACCTGACTTCTACAGTCAAGCTCTTTACTATAACAAAGATCTATTCGAGCAGTATGGCATCGAACTTCCGAAAAACAAAATGAGCTGGGAAGATGTCATTAATCTCGCCAAACGATTCCCAACCGATGGTCAAGGAGATCAGCGAATTTATGGATTTTCTTCTAATCCTTACATGCGTGAAGGAATCGCTTATCAATTTATGAACAGTATCGGTACAACATTGGGCCTGAATTTCATTGATCCCGATCAGATGAAGGTGACGATCCAGACAGATGCCTGGATGAAGGCTCTACAGCTTACCGTCGACTCACTGAAATCCGGTGCGGTGTATGTGCCCAAAAATCAAAATACCGACACTAACCCACCAAACATGTACGAGGACTATCTCAAACAAAACTTGTTCGCTATGGGCAAAGTTGCGATGACGATTGATGGCAACTATATGATGCAAAATCTGCAAGAGGTTAAAGACCGTATGAAAGATATGAAACCTATCAATTGGGGTATCGTTACGGTTCCTGTTGATCCCCAAAATCCGGACTTTTCTGCCACTGTTTCTGTAAACAATGTATTCAGTATTAATGCCCAATCGCCTAATACGCGGGCTGCCTGGGAATTCATTAAGTATGTAAACAGTGATGAATTCGCTAGAGTCATGTCCAAATCCACGAACAGCCTGATGACCCGAACCACTTACGCGAAAGAGCGGGACGGCCATAATCTAGAACCCTTTTACCTCCTGAAACCAAATCCAGATAATATTTATAAAGGCTACGAGAAAGTTCCAGGCGGCTTCTACCAGCCATTCAATATGCTTGCCGATCAAGAAATCCAGGCTGTTATTGATGGGAAGAAATCAGCTAACGAGGCGCTTAAGACGATTCAAGATAAGGGGCAAGAACAATTACTGCAAGCTAAACAAGCGGATGATGCACAGAAAGAGGCTCAGTCCAAGCAGAAATAAAATCAAAAACTATTGTCTGATAGATCGCTCCCTCTCGTCTAGGGGGGGCGATCTTTTTTTGATGGAAAAATACTTCCGCATTCGCTCATTCAGAATTATAAATTTTTCTTCAGCATTCCTTCAGATTTTCCTTCGCTTGGTCTAAAGAAATTTACGATACGATGATACCATTGAATCGAAAAAATAAGTGAGGCGATAGCCATGTTGAAAGCGATGCACGAAAAACTCTTGTTTCTTTATAAGTTTGGGCTGGCCCCGAAACAAATCGGCAGTGTAACACCAAGCTCCATTTTTTTAGCAAAAAAAATGCTGGAGGAAGTCCCTTGGCACCAAATTGCTAGTATCGCAGAACTCGGGGCGGGTACGGGAGCGATCACTAAGTATATGGACGAATTATTGCTAAAAAAAACAAAGGTTCTGCTGTTCGAAAAAGACGCCGAAATGCGCAGTCATTTAAGTAACCGTTTTTCAGAATACGGTTGCTTCGAAGATGCGTGCCAGCTCAAACAGGCATTGAAAGTTGCCCAACTCGATGAACTCGATTGTATATTAAGTGGGCTGCCATTCTTCAATTTCCCTGCCCAACAACGCGAGCAGCTTATGCAAGAAATCACCACTGCACTGAAACCGCGCGGTTTGTTTATCGCTTTCCAATACTCGCAGCAAATGCGTAAGCAGCTCAGCCAGAATTTCGAGATTAAGCACATCCATTTTGTACCGCTTAACGTTCCTCCCGCATTTGTCTACGTCTGTAAGAAAAAGGAGACCATCCACCATGAGCTATGAATTGCTAATGTCGTACATCCAGCATTTCGGCTATGCCGCCTTATTTTTCTCTTTATGGTTAGGTATTGTCGGCATGCCGATTCCAGATGAGGTCATTGTCATGACAGGCGGTGCAGTAACGACGAGTGGGTTGCTGCACCCCCTGCCTACTTTCCTTCTCACCTATCTCGGCGTTATTTCCGGATTAACTCTCGGTTACGTGCTTGGTCGTTTGGCTGGAGTTTCCGTGCTGAACAAATTCAGACATAAGCGAGGAATGAACAAATACTTGAAGTTTTCGGAGACACTTATTCAAAAATATGGTAGCTTTGCATTAGGAATTAGTTACTTTTTCCCTGTAATCCGGCATGTAATGCCCTATGTAGTCGGTGCGTCTCGGATGACCTTCAGACGATACGCTTTGTTCTCGTATACAAGCGGCTTCGTATGGACACTTCTATTTTTCCTAACCGGGCGAATTGCTGGCGAGAACGCGTGGACACTAGGCATGTTTTTATATACAAACAGTTTCTACCTTCTATTGGTACTTTTCATTCTCGTTTCCATCTGGATCATATTTCGTTTTGCAAGCAAGTCCATTTCATCAAGGAGGAATCGACATGACGATCCGCATTCTCGTAACCGATGACGATCCAGAAATTCGTGATATCATAAGCATCTATTTGCAAAATGAAGGCTACCGTGTGCAAGAAGCACAGGACGGCATTCAGGCGCTTGAGTGGCTGCGTAAGGAAACGTACGATTTAATTATACTGGACATCATGATGCCACAACTCGATGGTATTTAAACCTGCTTCCAAATTCGGGCCATGTCGAAAATTCCAATCATTATGCTTTCAGCCAAAGGTGAAGATATCGATAAAATCATGGGGCTGACAACAGGAGCTGACGATTACGTTGCAAAACCTTTTAATCCACTGGAGCTTGTCGCAAGAGTAAAAGCACAGCTGCGCCGGCAATCTTTTACGGGTCAAATTGATCCTGACAAAGCATCCCCGAACGGCTTGATCGAAATCGATCGCTTATTCATAGATAAAAACCGCCATCTCGTTAAAGTATCCGGCCAAGATGTTTCCCTAACTCCAATTGAGTTTGCAATATTAGATCTCCTTGCCAGCCGCCGCGGACAGGTATTCAATGTCGAGCAAATTTACCGGAATGTATGGAAAGAGGACAAATTTCTATCTGACAATACCGTGATGGTTCATGTGCGGAATATTCGCGAAAAAATTGAAGAGAACCCTCGCGAGCCCCGTTACATCAAAACGGTTTGGGGAGTGGGATATAAAGTTGATTAAAGACTTCTTCTCCATCTTTAACTGGAAAAAAAGCATCCGTCTACGCTTGTTCGGCTCACTTCTTCTTAGCCTTGCCGTCTCTTTTTTCGTAACCTCGATCATCAATAACATTATGAAATTTCTCATGTCGCTGATTCTCGTACCCCCTATGAATAGCACGGCTTTTTCCTTTGTTAGCCTGATCTTCTTCTTCCTCATATTTTTGTGTTTCTTTTTGCTCATTTTCTTCTTCCTGACGCGTCATTTCATCAGGAAAGTGAGAACGCTTGCCGACGGTCTCATGGTGATCGCCAAGGGGGACTTCAATTACCGGGTCCCCCTGCCGGGCCAAGACGAACTGGGGGAAGTTGCGCAGAACATCAATTACATGGCCGAGCAACTTCAAAGCATGATGAAAAGAGAACGTCAGATCGAGGTATCCAAAATGGAGCTGATCACGCACGTATCCCATGATTTGCGYACACCCTTAACGAGCTTTATCGGCTACCTGAATCTGCTCAAAAGTGACGACTACCATAACCTCGACGAACATAAACGGTATATCCATAACGCCTTTAACAAGACCCAACAAATGAAAAAACTTATCGACGATCTGTTCGAGTATACCCGCCTTACCAGTGGCGAGGCCAATCTCACCTTCCAGGAGATCGACCTTAACAGCCTCTATTAGCCCATGTCGATGTCGAAAAACTTGTGCGAGCGATTGATAATCTGCTCATGAATGCGCTCAAGTTTTCCTTGAAACCCAGCGAAATTACCGTTCGGCTTGTTGAGGACGACTATTTCATTGTGTTTACTGTTGAGAATTGGGGGAATCCGATAGATATCGAGCAAGAAAAACGCCTATTCGAGCGTTTTTATAAAGCAGAACTGTCCAGGCGCGATCGCGACATGCCTTCGGGCGCAGGACTTGGACTGTCGATTGCGAACTATATCGTGGAGCTACATGGAGGAAATATCGGTCTGAAGCATATGAATGGGTATTTCACCTTTTTTATCGAGCTACCGAAAATAGCATCAATAACTCTGTGAGTCTACTAAAACCTCCGTATCCCAATCGACTCTGTAGGATCCGTTAGCCAGACAAGGGTGTCCTAAAGCCAATTCCATAGCTTTTGGGACACCCTTCTAGTTTCATTGCGTGTTATTCAGCCCAGGAACTCCCCCGGATGTCGGCGCTTAAGCTCAGGAATCGCATACGCTCTCCCCGTCTGCTCCAACCAGTTGACGTAACTCGCCAGATGACCCTTAGCGTGGTAAGGACCACCTTCCTTCATTACCGTCCATAGAGGATCGTTATCGAATTCCATCGAATTCATCATTTCATCATGCCATTCATTTAGGTAGTACACCGCATCTTTGCAAAGACTGCGCTCAGTCTGTGCAAGATTGTGCTGCTCGTGCGGATCTTCCTTCAAATTGAAGAGCATTTCCTTATCATACAAATGATAGCCGTCATGATATGTCCTCACGTACAGATAATCACCGAAGCGCACACTTCGCTGGCACACATGCGCGCATTGCGATACCACCAAATAGTCTCGCCCGCAGGCGTCACCTGTTTGCAGCGCAGCAGCATAGCTGGTGCCGTCCCACGATGGAGCTGGTGACTTGCCCAGCAGCTCGGCTATCGTCGGCAAAAGATCAAGATGATAGTGCAGCCCCTCATCCAAATGGTTCTTCATCATACCCGGCCAGCGGATAATCATCGGGATTCGGCAGGTGCCTTGATCAGCGGTTCCGTGCTCTCCGTAGATCCCAAGTTCACCCATATTCTCACCGTGGTCGGCAGTAATGATCACGATAAGCTCCTCCATCACTCCCTGACGCTCCAGCTCACTAAATAACAGGCCGATATGATCGTCCATATGGCGAATGCCGCAATCGTAACCGTCAATGACACGGCGCAATCCCTCGCGGTCAGTGAAATCTCCAGGATGGCGCGGGAATTTCGGGTTCGTTTTATTATCAAACATGCTGATCTCACGGGCGCTATGCGGGCCAACCTTACGTGTGGTATGTTCCTTCAGCACCTCATCTGTTATCCACTCGGGCAGCGGGTCGTTGGCGAACGGATTGCCGAACTCCTCCGGTGCGCGGTATGGGGTATGCGGATCCCAATAGTTCACATATAGGAACCAATCATCCTGTTTCGCATTTTGCTGAATCCAGTTCAAAACAAGCGGAGTGACCTCCTCAGCGGATTCCATGCCGCCTTTTCCAGTATTATGAATTTCGTTGAACCCGGCGTAGAATGTCCAAGCAGAGTGTCTCTCTCCGAAAGGACTAATGAGCGCCGTTTTCATACCAGCAGAGCGAAATAGGGCCGGGAAACATTCGCTCGTTAAGCGGCTGCGGAACTGACGATCCTCTCCTTCATGGCGAACGTCAGCAGCTGTACCGCCGTGTCCGACAACTCCGTTATGGATGCCTAACCGTCCGGTCATCAGCGCTGTTCGCGAAGGAAAGCAGGGAGCATCTGAAGTATAATAATTTGAAAATCTGACACCCTCATCCGCCATTTTATCGATGTTTGGCGACGTATTTCGCTGGTAGCCGTAGCACCCCAAATGATCGGGTCTGGTGGAGTCCAAATCAAGCAACAATATTCTCATCTCTTTAACTCTCCTTGTCGTATAATTTAAGATCGCGCAGGGGCTGCTTAACCTTTAACAGCACCCGCGATTCCGTCAACAAAATAACGCTGCAGAAGCAAGAATATGACAATGATCGGTACGATCGCGATTGTACCTCCCGCTGCAATCCCAGTCCAATCCACAATGTTTTCGCCACGCAGCGCGTACAAGCCCACGGCGAGTGGCCGGATTGCCGGATTACTTAAGGTAAGAATCAACGGCAGCAAGAAGGAGTTCCAAGTCCAAATAAACTGCATAATAATCGCGCTCCCAACAATCGGTTTGGCAAGTGGCAGCATAATCTGTGTGAAGGTCCGGAGAAAGCCACTGCCATCAATGATCGCCGAATCTTCTACCTCCTTCGGGATTTGGCGGAAGAAACCAGCGAATAACAAAACAAATACAAGGTGACTACCCCCGGATTCGGCCAAGATGACGCCAGCAAGTGAATTCATTAATCCGAGGTTTTTGATCAATTCAAAAATTGGAATAATGGCAAACTCCAGCGGAACAAAGATACTCGCTGCAAACAGGGCTACGATCACTTTCTTCCCGATAAACGCATAACGTCCGATCACGTAACCGCATGTAGCGGTAACAAACAGAACGATTATAGTGACGAAGAAGACGATCAGGATCGAATTCATGAAATATTGTTCAAAATGTCCCTCTTTCCACGCCCTCGAGTAGTTTGAAACGTCAATGGAGGAAGGAAGTAGACTCAAACCCTTGGTAAAGAACTCATCCTTTGTTTTGAATGACGCCGAAATCATCCAAAGAAACGGATATACCCAAATGAATGCCAGACAAACAAGAACAGCATGAAGGCAAATATGTGCAGCGGATTGAAAAGTCGACTTTGCAGTTGTGTCACTCATCACGCTCACTCCTCTCCCGGCTTCTTGAATCTGCGGCTAATTATTGTCTGAATGACTGCGATAACGACAATGGTGAAGGCAAAGAACATGCCAGCGGCAGAAGCATAACCAAGTCTCGGCAAACCGAGTTCACTTGAAAAAGCGTAACGGTAAATATACGTCGAAACGACATCGGTAGCAAAAAACGGGCCCCCGTCCGTCATCGTTTTAATCAAATCGAACACCTTCAGCGCACCGGCTATATTAAGTAGCAATATGACCGCACCAATCGGTAGGATCAGGGGGAGGGTTATATGAAAGAACGTCCTCACATGATTCGCCCCATCTACGCGGGCAGCCTCGTATAGCTCGCGTGGCACACTCTGCAAACCGGCCAACCAGTACACCATGTTAATGCCAAGATTTTTCCAAACATAAATAATAATGACTGTGGACATCGCCCACTTGGCGTCCGTTAGCCAATTAATAGGCTCCCCGATAAGATGCAGCTTCAACAGTAGAAAATTGACGGCACCGTCTGCCCCCCAGATATACACCATAATAATCCCGATGATAGATGCCGTCGTCACAACGGGTAGAAAGACAAGTGTCCGATACCCGCTAGCAAAGCGCAGTTTGGGATTGTTCAACATAACAGCGATCAGGAGGGAAATCACCATCTGCAGCGGAACAGCTCCTAACATAAACTTGAAGCTGCCCGCGTATGCCCCCCAGAAATAAGTGTCCGTCATTACTTCCTTAAAGTTTTGCAAACCGACGAATGTCTTCGCGCTAAGCCCGGACCAATCGAGGAGTGAGTAGTACCAACCAATTATGATCGGCCAGCCGATGAACATTCCATATAAGATCAGGTTGGGTGCCATAAATAGCCAGCACCACAGGTGTATTTTATAACGTAGCACCTTTCGCTTACGTGTTCGTACAGCAACCCCCGCTGTGGGCAGTACCATACACATCCTCCTTCGCCGTCAAGCTCAGAATGAAGCAGACTTTCGCCTGTCGTGCTTTCTCTTTATTTTTTCAACGACTTGTAGTCGTCAATGCTGTAGCTTTTCATAGCATCCCAGTTCGGGAACTCGAAGTCCTTGGCTTCGATCTTAGCTCCCTTCTTCTGTGCCGCATCAATCGCCGACGTCCAAGCTTTATCCAACTGCTTGGAAAGATCGCTCAGCTTGTTCGGCTCATCCTTAACTGCACCTGCCACAACCCCTGCGAGCAGCTCACCTAGATTCGGATGAACGTCCTTGAACTCGGCGAAAACATCAGCAGCTGCCCCGTTCAAGATAGCCGGATCGGGAATGATGCGTCCGTATTCCATGCAAATGTCATAATACTGTTTTAGCTGTGCAGCTTTTGCATACTTCTCGTTAACCCCTTTGATCGGAGAGAACGAGTCGCCTGATTCCACCTTCTTCGGTTGGAACCAATCGCTAACATAGTATTCCTTCAAGTAGAGCACCGCTTCTTTCTGATGTTTGGACTTGGCGGACAGACCGAGCCATGCCCCTGAGTTGGTCATCGGAATTGATCCCTTCCTTCCACTATCCGGTACAGGTGGCGGCATTACCCCGTAATCGAGATCCGGGTTATCCTTATTCCAAACACCGATATTCCAGGCTCCTTGGACGATGAATCCAGCCTGCCCTTGGGCAAATAATGCTCTTGCCTCCGGTGCGGTAAGGCTCATCGTTTTCGGATGATAGCTGCCATCCAACGTCATGCCCTTAAATAAATCGAATACATCAAGCACCGGTTTTGAGTCGTAGGTTGTTTTTTTGGTAACGAGGCTGATAGGGGAATTGGCATTCAAACCGCTACCGCCGAGCGAGGACCACTCCTGAACGGTAGACAACCAGCGGTTGGTCTGCTTGCCGCCTTCTATAATCCCGTAATATTTCCCTTTTCCCGCTTTCGTTATTTTCTGGGCTGCATCACGAAATTCGCTGTACGTCTTTGGCGGATTAGCTGGATCGAGCCCCGCTTCACTAAACAGCTTCTTGTTATAAAATACTAACGTGCCTGGCAAAGATAACGCCTCTGGAGTGGAGTATATCTTGCCTCCAACCATTGTAGTACCTTCCAGAAACGTACCGTCGACAAACATGTTCTTGAAGCTATCATCGATATATGGATCAAGCGGCTGGTACCATCCGTCCTTGACGAGTGTGGCGATCTTCATGCCTGACGGAACCGGGAACAGGTCGGGTGCATCATCTGATTTGACGGCCGTCAAAATGGTGTTTTTGAATTGGTCGATCGTAAGCTGCGTGTATTCAATCTTGATGTTGGGGTATTTCTCCATGAACTTCTTGTGGAAATCCTCACGAATGGCCTTTGTACTATCGCTCCAATCCATAACACGAAGCGTGACTTGCTGTTGTGCTCCACTTGGCTGGTCGGCTGGCTTCGCAGACTGTGCGGTATTGATCGGCTGTTTGGATTCTCCGGCTGAGCCTGGTGATGTGCACGCTGTGAGCGACATTACCATCATGGCGGCTGCGGTGACGTACAAGGTTTGGCGGGTTAATTGCTTCAAGAATAATAACCTCCCCTTCATTAACTATTTTTCTTCCGGAGCAATCATGAAA